>CAVEOW010000267.1:0-2752 GCA_963617295.1 bacterium
GCCTTAAATATTTTTCCACATTGTAAACCGGAATAATTACTGAAACTTTTGGCATAAAAATTATTCCTTGTTTAAAAATTTGTCAATTATACCTGCAATACAAATTGATTCTTCATTTTTAAATTTATAAGAAGTTTTACCTGTATTTATAGCTTTTAAGAAGTCAGCAAGTTCATATCTTAACCCATCTCCGTCAAATTTCGCAAAAAATTTCTGAATTTTAGAAGAATCTTCAAACCTGATTTCAAAATATTCTGTCTTCCACCAAGGAGCAGGAACATAAATATATCCTTTTGTACCGGCAATTACTAAATCACCCTCTCTTTTTACTCCTATTCCGACGCTTGCAGTTGCCATTGATTGCGGATATTCAAGATTTATCTTTGTATATATATCAACTCCTGTGTCAGTATCATAAATACCGGAAAATGAAATATTACTGTACTCGGTTCCAAGTAATTTTACAATAACGCACAACGGGTATGTAGAAAGCTCTGTTACACTACCACCGCCCATTTCTTTATTGAACTCTCTTAAAGATTTATCTCCGACTAATTTTGTAAAAGCCGCACTTACATCCTTTATATTCCCGATTATTCCGCTTTTTGCAACATTTACCAGTTTGTTAAAACAAGGTGCATAAACAGTTTTAATAGCCTCTTGTAAAATTACGCCTTGTTGTTTAGCTATTTCAAAAAGTTCTATTGCTTGGTCTTTCTTTAATGTCATCGGCTTTTCACATAAAACATGTTTTTTGTTTAGTAATGCAATTTTTGCGTATTCATAATGTGTATTATGAGGAGTCGCAATATAAACGGCATCAACTTTAGATAAAAATTCATCATAATTTGTATAGAAACCGTTCAATTCGTAATTTTCACAAAAGGTTTTAATATGTTCTTCATTTCGTCCAAAAACACAATCAACATTTACCCCACTTACATATTTTGATTCAACTATAAACCGTTTTGCAATTCTTCCGCTTCCCACAACTCCGATATTCAAAATGGAATGTTGAGAATTTCTTAAATCGGTAGAAGATACGCCTTTCGTTCTTTCTAAATATACAACATTACAATATTCTTTAAGATAGTCAAACTTCCCAATCCAATCAGAGCCGATAGCAAACGTATCAATTTCGTACTTCTGTATATCAGAAACTTTTTGCCCGAAATATTCCTCAACAATAATCTTGTCTGCAAGTCCTGTTTTCTTAACATTTTCAATTCTTTTTACAAGAGGTTCCGAAACATTCAGTTTTCCTCTATTATAGTCATATTCTTCGCTGGTTACTCCAACAATTAAATAATCTCCAAGGGCTTTTGCTCTTTTCAAAAGATTTATATGCCCGTAGTGCAACATATCAAAAGTACCGTAAGTTATGACTTTTTTCATCTTTTATTCCTCTAAGATTTTCTTGATTTCTATAATATCTTCATTGTGAAGTTTGTATATTGTATGCCCCATACTCATTTCTTTAGGATATGACATATAATTACCGTAAACTTGTTTTAAATATTCATCATATTTATTAGGACAAGGAAACATTTTACCTTCAAACTCAATATTGTTTAGAGGATAAATTGTTTCATAATTCCAGCACCATTGTGGCCATGTATGACCAAAATCAAGCCCCCAAACTAAAGATGAGTTACTATTTTTTTCACAACTTCCGTGTATAAATATTTGTTTATTCAATTCATCAACGGATTTTGCCAAATTCTCCATTGACATTCCCTCTGTTATAACTTTTTGGTGCAGGGGTTTTCTTATAGCTTGTATTTTTGCTGTAATTTCATTTCTTTGTTCTTCCGGAATAACTTCACCGTAAAAATCATAAGGGAAAATATCCAATGCTACAGGATAATTTTTATAATTAAGTCTGATAATATAATTCGCAATTTTATCATGACATCTTGTATATAATGCCTTAATATTTTTGTTTCTTGTATCCCTGTTAAAAACTTCAATTATCTGTTTATAATATTGTCTGGGCATACTAACATCAATGTCATCATCCCAAGGAATAAAACCTTTATGTCTTACCGCCCCTAATAAAGTGCCAAAATCAAGCCAATAGTCAAACCCATTCTTTTTACAAACATAGTCCAATTCATTTAATAAAACTTTTTCGGCAAGCTGTAAATCTCTTGTCAAACCTGTTGCCTGAGGATATGTGGTTATATCAAGATTATTATCTTTATACTTATTAAATGTTTTTATCGCTAAATCACGTCTTTTTCTTATATCACTTTTAAGTTTTGAGAACTTTATAAAACCTAAAATTATAACTTTATCATGACTGTAATCAATATCCGAAAATTTAACAAAAGGCGATACTACCTTTTGTAAAAGTAATAAAACACTATTTTTCATTTATCCTAATTCCTATAAAAAAATTTTACGATAAACAACACAAAAAATCTATTAACTGTAATTTAAAAACAAAAAAAAGAGAGCTGCAAGCTCTCTTAATTGTTTCTGTATAAGTAATCTTCTATTGTATTTAACCGTATATGTGCCGATTTTCCGCTTTGCTCCACTGCAACCATCCGTTCTATAAGGTTATTGTGCTTATCTTGCTTTTTATCTATTTCGGCTAATTTTTCCTCAAATTTTCCCATTTTATATGATACATACAACGCCTGAAAAAGAACCGTAACCAATATTGCAACTAACCCGACTATCGCTTCGCCTGTCATTATTACCACTTTCTTTTGTTTAAATCTCTGCCAAAAAGTTTTTGAAAATT
>CAVEOW010000268.1:0-2750 GCA_963617295.1 bacterium
ATTAATAAAATGAAATTATTAAAAACAAAAAAGACCGCTTTCACGGTCTTTTTCAAACTTTAAGATGTAAGCATTAACTATTTTGCAGCTTTTGCAGTTTCAACAACTACTGTAAATGCTTCAGGTTCGTTAACGGCTAAATCAGCTAACATTTTTCTGTTTACCGTAACAGAAGATCTCTTAAGAGCATTCATAAATTTTGAATAGCTTAAACCATGTTGTCTGACTGCAGCATTGATTCTGACAATCCAAAGCCTACGCATATTTCTCTTTAAGTTGCGTCTGTCTCTGTATTGATATTTTAATTTTTTCATTACAGCGGTATTTGCAACTTTAAATATTCTGCTTCTTGCACCAATAAAGCCTTTAGCTAATTTTAATATTTTCTTATGTCTTTTTCTTAAGACATTTCCACGTTTAATTCTCATTTTTTAATTTCCTTTCTTCACTTTTTCTTAACCTGAACACTTCGCATAAGGAAGTTCTTTTAATACAAGTTTCTTATGTGTAGCAGAAACTTCTATCATTGAAGAAAGTTTTCTTTTTCTTGATGCACTTTTGTGTTGAAGCAAGTGACCTTTGCCTGCTTTTCTTCTTAAAATTTTACCGCCGGCAGTAATTTTATACCTTTTTGCACCGCTACGGTGTGTCTTCATTTTTGGCATAGTTTTCTCCTTTTTCGTTATGTATAATCGTTAGACCTTCGTTGCGACATGCCTCCGCAATTCAGTGCCTTCATTTTTTATTTTAAAACAAACAAAATCCCATGCAAGAGCATGTAAAATTGTATGGTTCACATGTTTACAATCTTTTTACTCAAATGTTTTCAAAGATTTACAAAGTGCGGTTATTCCGTCAAGGGTTGCTAAATTCAGTGTTTTTACACACTGTTCATATCTGGTTTCAGGATTTTTCCAAGTACACAAGGAATCCTTGTCATCTTTATTCAGAGTAACCATTGAATAACCTGCAATACCTGTTGCACAATTCATCCTATCCATTGTCTTTACCGTAACATCAGGTGCAGTATTATTTACTTCATCCAATCTGTCTTTATAATAAGCTAATGCCTTAGCATCATTTTGATAACGTTTTACACCGTTATTAAACTGTTTTTCTATATCTTTAGCATAATTTGCTTTAAATGTATTAATTGATTTAGTTGTAATTGCGTTAATTCTCATATACAGTCCTCTATGCTATTGCCATAAATTTAATACCTGCATTATTAAGTTCTTGCTCAAAAAGACTTTGCGTACAAGAATTTATATTTACATAAGTTCCGTTTTCGCAAACTTGCGGTTTCATATTTTTAGATAAATCACCGTCTAAACTTATTCCGAAACGTCCTGCCATATAGCCGACATTTATTAAATCCTTATCGGTCAACTTTTCACCGTTATTTTTCGGTAAATTAGTACCAACTAAATAACTGCAACGTGTTACTTGCATATTCTCTCCTTTTATATGTAAAAATATTTGTGTTCCTTAATATCGAAGTATTAACAAACCATGACACTTACAAACATTCCGACTTTAACGGCTGCGGTTCAGCGAAGGATTTTCACCTTTCTTTCTTTATAAGTTCAATTTTAGTATAACGAAATTAATTATTTATGTATATAAATTATGTATTTTCGTGAAGCAGAAACTTACTTTTGCGACATTGAAGCCTTTAAATCCAACAAATCTTGTACATCTTGAGGTGTTAAATTTTGAGGACTTCCTATTATTTTTGTATTAATAGTAACTTTTGCATAGTATTCCGCCGTTTCCATTTTTAAGAAAGCCTTTTCAATCGTATCAGCAACGGCAATAGCACCGTGGTTAGCCATTAAAACAACATCTCTATCCGCCAAGTATTTAACTGTATTTTCAACTAATTTTAATGAGGACGGCATTGCATAAGGAGCAACCGGGATATCTTCAAAGTACAAAATATTTTCAGACATAATAGGTTCTTTTAGCGGAGTATGGCATGCCGCAAATGAAGTCAAATAAACAGGGTGAGTATGTATTATTGCTTTAATGTCAGGGCGTTTTTTGTATATTTCCGCATGCAGAATTTTTTCTGAAGATGCTTTCCCCTCTGTAAGTTCATGCCCGTTTTCATCAATTAAAACGACATTTTTCTCTGTGAGATTACCTAAAACACTTCCCGATGTAGTAATATAAATACCATTATCTGCTTTAACACTGATATTACCTGATGTTGCAACCGTTAAATCCTTATCATATAAATGTTTACCGATAGCAATAATTTGTTGAGTTTGAATATCCATTATGTTCCCCGTTTCATAATTTTATATTATCAAATTTTTTGATATTTAACACTATTTTTAACAAATAAAAATCCTTTTTATCGGGTTAAACATAAAATGAATATAAATATATCTTCCGATTAAATATGTAATAAAAGCAAATCCAAATGCAAAAGAGCATTGCAAAATCGGTAATAACAAAGCATATTTGACGCCAAGTTCTCTTTTAATATTGACAATCATAGCGAAACAAGGAGTATATATTAAAACAAATAACATACAAGCAAGCATTGATATTCGTTTTGAGTTGTAAGCAATTTCTTCCATATTTGAAAATAATGATGGAAACGCTATACTAACAGCTTCTTTCGAGAAAAATCCCACAAAAATAATTGATGAAATCCGAGAGTTTTCAACCCCAAAACTCTGAAATAAAGGGAAAAGCAATCTTCCGAAAAACATTAATATATTCTCTGTTGATTTTTGAAT
>CAVEOW010000269.1:0-2686 GCA_963617295.1 bacterium
GAACCTACAACCCTTCGGTTAACAGCCGAATGCTCTGCCATTGAGCTACTGAGGAATATAAAAATATATTATCATTAAATTTTTTGTTGTAAATACCTTTTGTTTAACTTTATAATATAACAAAAGAGGAGTTAATCATGCTTTTAGGTGTAAATATTGATCATGTCGCTACATTAAGAAATGCAAGAGGAGAAGAAGAACCTAACATTCTGGATGCTGCAAGAATTTGTATGGGAGCAGGTGCTAACGGTATTACCGCTCACCTTCGTGAAGATCGCAGACATATTAAAGATTTTGATGTGTTCGCTCTTAAACATGATTTAAAATGCAGACTTAATTTAGAAATGGCTGCCACTTATGAAATGAAAAAAATAGCATTGGATTTAATGCCTGATGCTTGCTGCATAGTTCCCGAAAAAAGAGAAGAAGTTACAACAGAAGGCGGACTTGATGTTGTCGGTCAAAAAGAAAAGTTAAGACAGTTTGTAAGACCGCTTATTGATAACGGAATTGAAGTCAGCTTATTTATTGATCCGGAGAAAGAACAAGTTAGTGCAGCAGCCGATATCGGTGTTAAATTTGTCGAACTCCATACCGGAAGATATTCTCGAGCTTTTGGAAAAGACAATGAAACTATTGAGTTTGATAAACTCCAAAGAGCTACTGCGTTAGGTCATCTTTTAGGTTTAAATGTCAATGCGGGACACGGATTAAATTACAAGAATGTTAGTGCTATGCACAAAATAAACAATTTGCATGAACTCAACATCGGACACAGTATAATTTGTAGAGCTGTTTTTGTCGGTTTAGATAAAGCTGTTCGTGAAATGTTAGAGCTGGTTAATAAAAATTAACAAATTAGTATATTAACGCAAAAATATTGTTTGATAAGTTTTATAACCTAAGAAGAAAAGTGAGGTCTATATGGCAGGCGTATTTGATAGTATTACTGTAACACAACCAACTATAAGTACAGTTCCAAATCAACAACAGGCAGTTAAAGTTGAACAAATTGCATCTGCTCCTGTTGAAAGAAAGGACGAAGTTGTTATTTCTTCTAGTCAAGAGAAGAAAAACGGCGGGAAAATCACAAAAGGAATTGCCCAAATAAAGAAAACATTTGCCTCAGTTTCTGAACACTCAAAAGGAGTTTTTAAAGGATTAAGAAAAGGTTTGGTATCAGGTTCTGTTGTATATACACTCGCTACAATAGCTTCAAAAATAAGAAAAGATAAAACCTCAAAACCTCTTCCGAGTGCGGCTTTAGGTATTGCAGTTGCCGTTGCAACTCTTGCTCTTAACACTTGGCAAGGGCATTTGAATGCAAACGAGAAAAAATCCGATATTGAACACAGATGGATAGGTCATCAATAAAATATAATAAAACAGGTTTTCAAGCCTGTTTTATTTTTGAAAAATTATGTTATAATTATTACGTTATTTTACAAATGTGGAGGAAATTATGAGTAGAATAGAAAATTTTAAAAGACATTTAGATGAAAAAAATGCAATCAAAATTATCGCAGGTATTGATAATTTTAATAAAGAATCAGTAAAAAACGTAGTTAGTGCTGCTGAAATGGGCGGTGCTTCCGCTGTTGATATTTGTTACAATGAAGAAATTATTTCTATGGTTAAAGAAATGACTTCTTTACCTGTATTTGTTTCTTCAATTGTTCCTACAGAATTGGCTAATGCAGTAAGATTAGGTGCTGACGCTATTGAAGTTGGTAACTTTGACGCACTTTACAGAAAAGGGATGAGAGTTTCAGCTCAAGAAGTTCTTAACATTGTAAATGAAACATTATCATTATTAAACGGTGAAAAGACATTTATCTGTGTTACGGTACCCGGACACTTAGATATTTCTGAACAAATTTCTTTAGCTACAAAGTTAGAAGAAATGGGTATTGATTTAATTCAAACTGAAGGTGCTGCTACAACAGTTGCTGATAAAGCAGGTGCAAGAGGTTTATTACAAACTGCAGAAGTTTCTGTTTCTAACACTATTGAATTAGCAAGAAATGTTGAAATTCCCGTAATGACAGCTTCCGGTATCACAACTACAACTGCTCCTATGGCATTCGCTGCAGGTGCAAGTGCTATCGGTGTAGGTTCTTGTGTTAACAAGTTAAATTCTACAATCGCTATGGTTGCTGTTGTTAAATCATTAGTTGAATCTGTTTCAAGAGTTTCTTCTAAAGAAACAGTTAATGCGTAACTTATTTAGATAAAAGGAGTGCAAACAAGCACTCCTTTTATTTTTGGAGTATAACCGAAACAGGTGAAAGATAATTTTAAGTTTAAAAATCTGACTTTAGACGAGCTGGTTATTAGCCTTGACAGATTAACTCGTTTTAAATTACCCGAAATCTCTTATTACAGAGTGTTCTCTGAAATTATTTCAAAGTGTCTTATTACCCCAAAACTTTCTAAGAATGATATAGAAAATATCGACGCTAAAGTGCTTTCTTCTATGGTTGAAAAAATTTGGAATACATCGGTTAAAGATATTTTTAATGTTAAATTTTTGCCTGCTCAAAATAAAGTATTAAAGATATTAATATCTGAAACCTACAAAAATATTGACAATTACACAAAAACTCTAATTAATGCGAAACTAAATATTGATTATATTTTAGATTTTGCTGATAGCGAAAAATTACCTGTTAATTTAAGATTTTTT
>CAVEOW010000270.1:0-2666 GCA_963617295.1 bacterium
GCTTCTTCCTGAGCTCTTGAAATTATATTCCTGTCTTGAGTCCTTCTATATCCTCTTCTTCTTGAACCGTCCCGTCTTTCGGCACGTTGTTCAAAAGTTATATTTTCAAGAGTTAAATCTAAATTGTTAACCTTTTTCTTTTTAGGTTTCTGATCCTCTTTTATTTCAGGCTCTTCTGTTTTTATATCAAGAGGAGTTTGATTAACAGCTTGAGGCATTGGTTTTTCTTGCTCTTCCGATTTATTTTGCACTTCAATATCGGAAGGTACTTCTTCCGATATTTTTTTTATATTTGCAAATTTCTTTTTAATTATCATTAACTTTTTCTTCTATACTTTTAACCAATGACTGTAACACATAAGGAGGAAAAATATCCCCTGCCGGAAAATTTTTGTCTAATATAAGAGATTGAACAGCTTCTCTTTCATTCTTTGCAATTTTCTGCAATTTTTTAGGCGGTACGTTCGCCATAAATTTGTAATATTTTCTCATCAGTTTTTGAACATTAACACCGTTTTTTGGGGGAATAAGACTTCTTATTTCTTCCAAAGTTTTTATTATTACCTGATGATCAATTTTGTTTTCAAGATTAGGCATTTTCATATAATTAAGAACATGAGTAACATCTTTTTTATCAAGTGATTTTAAGATGTATTCACCGTCTTCTTGTGGGAGCTTCTTTAGAACAATTGCCAAAGTTACCAACTTCAAAATTTTCTTGTCATTAGATGATAACCCTACTCCCACACCGTTAACATTTTCTATACTCGCCGCATCTTCATTTTTTTGAACCATTTCATTAAAATTAGATGTATTTAGTGCAACTTCATATTTTTTTTCGTCAATAACTCCCTTTTTAACAAGTTTTTGAAGCTCTTCGTTATAAATTTTATTTACTTTTTCTTCAATTAAATTAAGTAAATTTTGAGTAGGTAAATTATTTAACAATGCTTGTTGTGCAGAGTTAAATATATTCATTGCTATATTTTGAAGTACGACATCCCTTTGTTCAGGCGGAATTTTAACCGTAATTAAGTCAATTGCTTTATGAAAAGTCCATTCTCCGATTAATTGGGTCAAAATAGATGCTTGTTCTGCCGTAAAATTAACTTTTGGGTCATTATTTAATGCACTGCCTGCCATTAAACAGAATTTTTTTACAATATCAACTACATATTGTTTATCTTCTTGAGAGAATGCTTTTACCGCATCACTGCTCGGAAAATCCGGATCGGGATTTTCATCTGTTTGATTAAGCAACGCCATTGATTGCTGTGCAAAATTGTTTGCTATTCCCTGATAATCAAAGCCTTTTATTGCCATTTAATCATTAAGACCTTTCTATCCAGCTTTTTAATTCTTTACTTGTTTTATCTTTATCAGATAGAGATATATCTGAAGTAACCTCGTCAATTACGTCATCCAATGAATCTTGAGGTTGTTTCTTTCTTTCAATTTGTAATTGTTTTTGTTGAGCTAATAATTCTTGAGTTAAAATAGTTTGTTTTTCTATTAATTCAGCAGCTTTTAAGTTAACATCAACAATTTTCTTTTCTTGTTCATCAGACTGCATTTGTAATTGTTTTAGAGTTTCTTCCTGATCAGCTGTTGAATCTTGTAATTTTTTATGAACAAATATAAATCCTACAACCAAACCGACAACAAGGAGTACCAATGCCAACCACCACGGATTACCTGATGATTCGGGCTTAGGCAGGTTAACAGGTCTATCAGAAGCTAAATACGGGTCAATAGTTTCTGCATAAGCAATAGAAACATCTTCAGGATTGACTTTTGGAGAAGCCGCTCTTGCAATCTGTTCTTTTAATTCTTCCTCTGATAAGTTAGGAGGCATAGAATCTGCGTTCATTGTTACTGCTATTGAAATTTTTTCGATAATACCCGTTTTATAATATTTTGAAGTATGTGTTTTTCCGACTCCATAGCTTGTTTCAGTAGCAGTTCTTTCATAGCTTTTATTTTGAGTAGATGATGAAGCAGAATTTTGAAGTCCGTTCGGAAGATATATGCTTACTGCGTCAGAACCTTTGCTTGAATCTTCTGAGTTATCGCCCAAACCTTCTTTAAAGATTTGCTCGGTTAAAGAAGTTTTCTTATTCGGGTCATATTGAATACTTGTTTCTTCAACCGGAACTTGGTTTAAGAACGTACTAACAGTTACAACGTAATTACCTCTTCCGATTAACATATCAAGCTGTGCCGCAACTTTATTTTGCATATAGTTGTCATTTTCTTGCAACTTAGAAATTTGGTCATCAATTGATTTTACCAAACTGCTATATACATTTCCGTTAGAATCTGTTATTGAAATATTTTCAGAGGATAAATCCTGAACACTTCCCATTAATAAGCTCTTAATTGCTTTAATTACGGAATTATCCACTCTTACACCGCTCGGAACCGTAAGCATGACAGTTGCCGTTATCGGTTTTTTATCCGCCTTAAACATTGAATTTTCAGGTATTGCAACCAATACGGA
Source organism: bacterium (assembly GCA_963617295.1). GTDB lineage: Bacteria > Cyanobacteriota > Vampirovibrionia > Gastranaerophilales > Gastranaerophilaceae > Avigastranaerophilus. Next base: position 2,501 of record CAVEOW010000270.1, read on the forward strand.
AGCATTATCAATATTCGGCATTTGTCTTATTAACCTTGCCAATTCGCCGTTAACAGCTCTTGCAAGTTTAATTCTTTTATCTTCTCTTGTTGATGTAAAATCGCTCTTATCAAATATTTCCAACCCTACATTTTGGTCAACAAGTCCGCTTTTTACAACTGCCAGT
>CAVEOW010000271.1:0-2659 GCA_963617295.1 bacterium
GTTTTATACGCAGGGGATATGTTTATTAATAAAACAATGGGCGGAGAAAAAGGTTTACTCGGGCATGCTGCCGATTTAGGTGATAAAATTTCTCACGCATTGCATTTGGACGGACTATTATCAAAAGGTACCGGAACCAGAATTTCTAACTTTTTGAAAAATAACAGATTTACAAAGTATTTTACATCTGATTTTAAAGCTATTCCTAAGTCCTCAATGGCAAAAGGACAAAAAATGGCAGAAAAATATACGAGTGAATTAAAAAACGCTCTTTCTTCGCTTGCCAATATTGACGGCTTAACGGACGCTTTAGCCAATAACTCTACTCAGTTAAAGGATCAAACTATAAATGTATTGACTGCATTGAAAGATGGCTCAACAGCAGCCGGGGTTTCTCCTCAAAATATGCTTGATGCAGTTGATGACCTTATTGCAGCGGGGGTAGATAAACTTCCGCAAAAAGGCTTATTATCAAAATCAACGGTTCTGTCAGAAGCAAGAAACAAATTTAAAGCAGCAAGTATGCAAACAGGTAAAACAGGACTCGGTAAATTATTTGCAAAAGGTACTCTTAAAACAAAAGATGTACTTACTTATGGTGGCGGCTTGTTAAGCATGTTCTTCTTGGCAGGAGCCTTGGTAAATGCAGTTAAGGCAACAAAAGAAGCACCTGAGGGCGAAAAGAAAAGTACATTTATGCACGTTCTTTCAGAACAGTATATGGGTATGATTTTATTCCAGCCGAGTATTAACTTACTATATAAAATGGGCGGAAATAAATATAGAGGGATGACAAAAGAAGGTCGTCAGGCTCTTACTAATTTAGTTTCAAGTTCTAATGCTCAACAATTAACTAAAGAAGCTAAAAAAATTGCTAATATTCAAAAGAAATTATTAATAAAAGGTGTTGATAGCCAAAAAGTTGCGGATTTAGCGAGCAAAGGTTTAAAAGAAGTTAAAACCGCTGCGAAGTCATTGAAAAAAGAAGGTGCAAAACTCAAATTATGGGAAAAACCGCTTAAATTTATGGGCAAAATCTTATCTGCAGGGTTAGATACGATTAAGGGTAAATCAGGAATAAAAATATTCGGAAAACCGATTTCCTTACCGACTTTAAAAGGTTTTGCAGGTGGTGCATTACGTTTTGCATTGATTATGTTTGTACTTCAACCGTTATTGCAAAAACCGCTAACTAAATTATGTCATAAGTTGTTTGGCGAACCAAATGCATATTTGGCAAAACAAAAACAGAAGTCAGAAGATAAAAATCCTAAAGAACCGAACATAAATGAGATGATTAATGAAAATCCTCAATCTACAAACGTATTACAGATGTGGAACGAAAAGCAAAAGCAACAACCTGCAGCCGCTGCAACATCATTGCCGTTGCAACAAGATTCAACTCCTATAAAACCTCAAGGAGATAATAATGCACTTGCAGCTTCTAAAATAAACAATTCACAAGGTCGTTATATTCCGTCAGTTGATTTTGAATTTCCACCTGAGGATGATACGGAAATTAATCAAAGAGCAGACGCAATCTTAAAATCAAGTGATAAAGCAATAAAAAGAACAATGGATGTTCTTCAAAGAAATTAACAAAATTCAGAATAAATGATAAAATTGAGCTATGTTAATACAATACATAGCTCAATATTTAGAATATCTTGAAGTTGAAAGAGGGCTTGCATTTAATACAATTCTTGCATACCGCTCTGATTTGTACTCTTTAAGCGAATTTTTAAGCACTCAAAATATTGAAGAATTAAATGACATTTCAAGAATGTACCTTAATTTGTACATCAAGAATTTGTATGATAAAAAATATACTCCCAGAAGTATTACAAGAGAAATCGCTTCAATAAAAGGCTTTTTTAATTGGCTTAGTATAAATGAATTAATCAAACATAATCCGTCTTTAGCTATTGAGCAGCCGAAGTTACCTAAAAAACTTCCAAAAGTTCTTTCTATGAAAGAAATTAATGAAATGCTGGACTCTTCAATGACGGTGATTGAAAAAGCGGTTTTGGAACTTTTATATGCTTGCGGATTAAGAGTTTCTGAACTTACAGATATACAATTAAATAATATTGATTTAACTGCAAGATTTCTAAGGTGTACGGGAAAAGGCTCAAAAGAAAGAATTGTACCAATCGGAAAACGGGCATGTATAGCAATAAAAGCGTATTTAAAAGAGAGGGATTACATAACAAAAAAATTCAATATTAAATCAAGATATTGTTTTCTTAAAGAGAACGGGAAAAAACTGACAAGGCAAGATGTTTATGTTTTTATACATAATTTAGGTAAAAACGTTGATAAAGATATATCTCCGCATACAATAAGACACTCATTTGCAACACATTTGCTTGAAAATGGAGCTGATTTAAGAGTTGTTCAAGAACTATTAGGGCATAGCGACGTATCAACAACCCAACTATACACTCATATCAGTAAAAAACGGTTAAAAGATATTTATTTTTCAATAAATAAATAGAAAAATTTGACGTTTGTTCTCCAATGATTGAATATATATAATTGTTTAATTTTATAATCCTGTTTTTTCATCTAATTTTAATGCTTCAATTATTGATAATATTGTAATTATTTCTAAAATAATTCCACGGTAATTTGTTAATTTCGTTGCAGATTTCAGAAT
>CAVEOW010000272.1:0-2637 GCA_963617295.1 bacterium
ATTTTGATAGTATCAATTGCATTTATATTGGCAGGATATGTTGCAGTCAAAATGTATTTGAATGAACAACCTCCAATCCCGCAATTGAATAATTATAATCGTAATATAGTTACGCAAGTATATTCTTCTGACGGACATCTTTTAAAAACGTTCCAAACATTTCATTATGAACAAGTTTCAATAAATGAAATTCCAAAATATTTGAAAGATGCAATTATTTCAACAGAAGATAAGAACTTCTACTCCCACGAGGGATATGACATCTTTGGTATCGCCCGTTCTATTATCGTAAATACATTGAACAAAAGGGCTTCTCAAGGTGCAAGTACTATTACTCAACAGCTTGCAAGAATTTTATTTCTATCAAATGAAAAAACATTCACGAGAAAAATAAAAGAAATTCAAATCGCCGCAAGGATTGAAAAAACAATTTCTAAAGATAAAATTTTAGAAATGTATCTGAATAATGTTTATTTAGGTTCAGGTGCTTATGGTGTAGGGGCTGCAGCTTCAACTTATTTTAACAAAAAATTATCCGAGTTGACTCTTGCAGAATGTGCGTTAATTGCAGGGCTTCCGCAAGCACCGTCTGTATATTCCCCTTATAAAAACAAAGATAAGGCTTTAAAGAGAAGAAATAAAGTCCTTAAAAGAATGTATGTAATGAAAACCATTACAAAGAAACAATATGATGACGCATTAAAAGAAGATATTGTACTTGCAGCAAAGACTCCTTTTGCAAGTACAAATGTTGCTCCTTACTTTATAGATTATGTTTTAAAAGAGCTTGAGGATTTAGGTTATGATGAAACAGAAATCTCTCAAGGCGGCTATAAAATTACGACAACACTTGATTATAATGCTCAAATTGCAGCAAGAAACGCAATTGATAACGTAATGAATGCTTATCACCTTACAAAAACTAAAAATCAAGCTGCTTTGTTCAGCTTTTCTCCAACCTCGGGCGGAATTTTAGCATATTGCGGCGGTAAAAATTATCAAGAATCACAATATGACAGAATTACTCAAGCGGTAAGACCTCCGGGTTCTTCTTTTAAACCGTTTGTTTATGCGGCTGCAATTCATAAAGGCTGGTTGCCTACAGACGCAATTGATGATGCTCCGATTACAATAGGTGATTGGAGTCCTAAAAACTACGGCAACAAATACAAAGGTAAAATGCCGTTATATAAGGCGTTAGCAATATCTTCAAATGTTGCAGCCGTAAGGTTAATACAAAATATAGGTATCTCGGCGGTTGTTGATATGGCAAAAGCACTTGGTATTACAACTCCGTTGACTCACGATTTCACTATTGCATTAGGTTCAAACGGCGTAAAACTTTTTGATATGGTTGTTGCATACGGCAACTTTGCAAACGGTGGGTACAAAGTTAAGCCTTATGCTATTGAAAGGATTGAAACTCAGCGTGGCAAGGTTGTTTATGAAGCCGGAAGAACAAAAATTATAAAAGTTTTGGATAATGAAACAGCCGGAATAATGACTGCAATGCTAAGGAAAGTTATAACGTCAGGAACAGGTCGTGGTGCTAACATAAATAAATCGATGGGCGGTAAAACAGGTACTACAAACGAAAATAAAGATGCCTGGTTTATCGGTTATACACCTGATATAGTAACAGGTGTATTTATGGGAAATGATGATAATACAAGTATCGGGCTAACCGGTGGTAGTGCTCCTGCTCGTATTTGGAAAGAAATGATGATTGTTTCAACCGAAAAATACGGAAGCCCTGAATTTGATTATCCGGAAGTTGATTTAGATCCTAAGTTTACGGAAGTTCCTTATACTGAGAAACCAAGTAACGAAGAAAATGTTGAATCGACTGAAACAAGTACTGATGAGAACTCCGAAGAAGAAGTTACGACAACTAAAAAGCCCGTAATTCCTTTACCGCAAAAGGATGAAACAGAAAGTTTTCAAACAATTCCTGTTCAATTGAACGATAATATTTCAAAAGAATACGGAAAAGCAAAAGCAGGAGTTTCAGAATAGTTAATAACCGTGAAGTTTGGGGATTTTCATTCTGAATACATCTTCAAAATCAATACCGTTAAGAATTTCGTTGATTAGAACATTCGTTTGGACACTGTTTCCTTTAAAATTACGAATTAAACCAAGAACTTTAACATCCGAGTATTTTTCTATAATACTCGGAAATGTTTTTATTTCGGGGTTTTCGGAATATACGGAAAATTTATTTATTATAACCCCCAAGACATCTAAATTTGCTGTTTTTGCGGTATTAAGCTCGTTTAGATAGTGGTTTACGGAATCATTTGAGGGATTGACAATAAATAAAACAGGTAATTTCAAATCCATTGGTAAATGGTAAGAAAAAAGACGTTTATTTAACGGAGTCATTAACCCGCCTGTTGCTTCAACCATGAGAGTATCTGTTTTCTGCGACAATATCGAATAATCATTAATAATATCATTTATATTAATGTTTACACCTTCCGATTTACAAACCTCCGCAGGAATTGCCTTTGATTTAAGCATAAAACTGGAATGGGTTGTAATATGGGAATCAAGCATTTTTACAAATGTTAAATCAGGGGAAAGTAAGTACATCCCCTTATCAATAGCACCTGTTTGTACGGGTTTATACACACC
>CAVEOW010000273.1:0-2633 GCA_963617295.1 bacterium
TTCATATTTTATTAAAGAATATTACCAAATGATAAGTGATGAAGATATCCCGAAAGAAATAATTTTCTCCGGCAACATCAACAACGAAGACAAAGAAATATACGAAAAATGGTTATCTTCAAAGAAGGGTGAAAAAGTAACAATTAATCCGACAAAAACAAAGAAAAACAGTGAAATTTTAGAGCTTGCACTTAAAAATTCAAATTATCATCTGCAAGAGTTGAAAGTAAAATCTTTACAGGAAATTCAAGGAAATTACAACGAAACAGGTGCTTATATACAAGATAAACTTGGATTAAGGAAATTCCCTCACAGAGTCGAGTGCTTTGATATTTCACATATACAAGGTACAAACACGGTTGCTTCAATGGTAAGTTTCTTTAACGGAATGCCGAAGAAAAGCGAATATAAAAGATTTAAAATTAAAACTCTTGAAGAGGGCAAGCCTGATGATTTTCAATCAATGAGAGAAGTAATAACAAGAAGATATTCAAGACTTCAAAAAGAAGGTTTGGAGTTTCCTGATTTAATAATAATAGACGGAGGAAAAGGTCAATTATCGAGTGCCGTTGAGATATTAGATGAACTCGGAATAAAAAATCAAGATATAGTTTCACTTGCAAAAAGAATAGAAGAAGTGTTTATTCCGCATAAATCGATACCTGTCTTATTTCCGACAAATTCGCAAGCTCTGTTCTTTTTCCAAAGAATAAGAGATGAAGCCCACAGATTTGCAATAACTTTCCACAGACAGTTAAGAGGTAAATCCGCACTTCACTCCGAACTTGACGAAATAAAAGGACTTTATCAAAAAAACAAAAAACTTCTGTTTGATAAATATTCTTCAGTTGCTAAAATTTCAAAACTTACAAAAGAAGAATTAATGTTGCTGTTATCAAAAAATCAAGCACAATTGGTTTACGACTTTTTTAATACACAAAGTAAAAATCTTGACATAAAAAACTCTGATTGATACGATTTTAAGTGTATAAAGGGATATGATTATGAGTGAAAATTTAGGTAAACCGCAACAAATTACTTTTGATATAACAGACAGATGTCAATTAAGATGTGTTACTTGCTCTAAATGGAAAACAGTTGCGTCTGACGTAATCGGTAAAGAAATGACAACTGCAGAGTGGAAAAAAGTTCTTGATGACTTGCACGCTTGGCTTGGGGACGGACAATGGTTTTGTTTTTCAGGCGGAGAACCTTTTTTAAGACCTGATATTTTTGAAATTGCAGAATATGCACACTCAATCGGATTTAAAGTGGCTTCTATGACAAATGCGTTCAGCATTCAAAATCTTTATGAAAGAATAATTGATTCACCAATTGAATCACTAAACTTTTCGCTTAATGCAATTACAAAGCCTTTAATTCACGATACGTCAAGAGGTCGTGAGGGTTCTTATCAAAAAACACTTGACGCAATTATGGAACTCAAAAAATTAAGGGACGAAAAACATACAAATCTTGGCATTAATATTGCAACAATATTTTTCCCCGAAAACATAGATGAAGCAATCCCTTTGGTTGAGTTTGTAACTAAAAACAAAATTAACGGAATTATGTTCCAATTACTTGATGATAAAGAATCTTTCCACGGATATTTTTATCAAAAAGATTGTAAGACAGGCTCTTATATTATGCCAAAAGAATTAAGAGCAAGATACAAAGAAATGGCAAAACATGCTATTGAAGTAATTGATAAGCTAATTGAAATGAAACAGGCAGGTCATTCAATATATAATTCTTACGAGCAACTTTACGCAATGAAAGTATTTTTTAATAATCCCGAGGACATTTTAAAAGCAATTGTATGTGATGTCGGCTCTACAAACTTTGCAATTGACCCATACGGTGATGTAAGATTATGCTTTAATATGTTGCCGGTAGGCAATATAAAAGAAAATACCGCTGAAGAAATTTGGAATAACGAAAAATCCGCAACCTGTAGAAAAATGTCAAAAACTTGCAAAATGTATTGTAGAATGCTCAACTGTAATTTCAAGCAAAACTTTGCAAATTTCAACGTATCATTCATTGACAGAGTAAAAAATAAAATTTCTAAAATTCTTTGCGGACAAAAATAAAATGGAAAAATTTCTTTCATCCTTAAAACTTATTTGCATATACAAAAATGTAATTAATGATGAAATAGTGTCTGAATTTTTAAAAGTATTATCGGAAATCAAAAAATCCGGCTATGATGATATTTTAGTTTCTTATACAGATTTTATATCATTGTTTTACGAAAAAGAAAAAACTCTAAATTTCTTTAATTATATTAAATTTTTGATTTTTACCGATGAAAATTTAGTTTCAAAAAATGCAAATAATACTCAATTTTCAAGTGAAATTTTGAAAACTGCAGAATATGAACTTTCCGTTATTTCAAATATATTTGAGTATAATTACAACTTTATAAAAGATGAAATAAATGAAAGATTTCCAAAATTTGAAGAATTAACACAGCACTTACCGATTTTTTATACAAAAGGCTACTCAAGATTTTATTTAAAAGACATTTTAAATACATATAAAACTAACGGTTACGGAATACTTTCATGTTATAACGCATTCAAATTCGATAACAAATGCAGCATTATTCCGGTAAAAAACTTTGATTG
>CAVEOW010000274.1:0-2631 GCA_963617295.1 bacterium
CCCTAAAGAAGAACGTTCTGATATGCACTTTTTTATTAATGTTGAAACAATTACTGGATACGAAAACATTGATAAAATGATTACATCTCCGTATTTTAAAAACTTAGACGGTTGTGTTTTAGGTCGTATTGATATGACAGCTTCAATGGGATTAACAAGAGAAGATATTAATACCGACCAAATTTTTGAAATTGCTAACATTTTATCTCAAAAAATGAAAAACGCTGATAAAATGATGGTTATCGGAGGCGGGGTTTCAGCAGATTCACTTTTATTTTTTTCAAAATTACCACATTTAACAAAATTTGAAACGAGAAAAGTTATTTTTGATGCACAAAAAGCATTAAAAGATAAAAATACGGATAAAGGTATTTTGAAAGCAGTAGGTTTTGAGCTTATGTGGTTAAAAAACAAGCGAGAATTCTACAAGATGATATATAATGAAGATGAACAAAGAATTGTATTGTTAGAAACAAGATATAAAAAATTAATTGAAGAAGCGGGCGGTGTTTATTCATAATGATACACAGAATTGTGAGAGGATACTGCTCAAATAAAATCTATCTGATTAGGCAAGATAATATTAAGGAATTGGAATGTTAAAAATTAAAGTTAGCGATTATATTGCAAAAAGACTAAGAGAAACATATAAAATCAAAAATATTTTTATGGTTACAGGCGGAAATGCAATGCACCTGAACGACAGCTTCGGAAAGTATATTCCTTATACCTGTTTCCACCACGAGCAGGCTGCAGCAATGGCAGCAGAAGGATATAACAGAGAATGTAATCAACTTGCTGTCGTTAATGTTACATCAGGTCCGGGGGGATTAAATTGCCTTAACGGTGTTTTTGGACAATGGACAGATAGCGTAAGCGTGCTATATATTTCTGGGCAGGTTAAAAGATCAACCTTGAAAGAAACAACTGCAGATTTGAATTTAAGGCAGCTAGGAGATCAAGAAGCGGATATTATTTCAATAGTTTCTCCGATTACAAAATATGCAATAAGAGTTACTGATCCGACAGAAATAAAATATCACTTGGATAAAGCTGTATATGAAGCAACATCAGGCAGAAAAGGTCCTGTTTGGCTTGATATTCCGATTGATGTTCAAGGAGCTTTAATTAATGAAAATGAATTGACAGATTTTACACCGCAACAAGAAGAAAAATATGATTTAAAAACAGAAGAGGTTATAAAACTTATAGAAAAATCACAAAAACCTCTTGTTGTTTGCGGGCATGGAATAAGGTTAGCAGAGCAAATCCAAAATTTCAAAACATTAATTGAACGGTTGAAAATTCCTTTTGTTACAACTTTAAACGGTAATGATATTTTGCCGACCGAACATGAATTAAATATCGGAAGAATTGGGACAATAGGTCAAAGAGCTGGAAATTTTGTACTTCAAAATGCCGATTTAATATTGTGCTTAGGAACAAGAAATAACATAAGGCAAGTCAGTTATAATTGGGAAAATTTTGCAAAAAATGCAACTAAAATTATGGTTGATATTGATAAATCCGAATTGAGTAAACCGCTTGTAAAGCCTGATTTAGCAATTAATGCGGATTTAAAAGACTTTATCCCTCAATTGCTTAACAACTCAATCACAATCAATGCAGAAAAAAATTGGTTAATTCATTGTCAAAATTTAAAGGAAAAATATTCTTTCAAAAATACAAATGAATATTCTCAAAAAGGAGAGAAAATCGATCCTTATTATTTTGTAAGAACTTTAAGTAAAAGTTTAAAAGCCAAAGATACGGTTGTTGCTACAAATGCAACAGCTACAATTGCATATTTTCAAGCAGGAATAATAAAAGAAAAGCAAAGACTTATTATAAACTCAGGAGATGCTTCAATGGGATACGGGTTACCTGCTTCAATAGGAGCGGAAATTTCGAAACTTATAAATAAGAGTGCAGGACAAGTTATTTGTTTAGAGGGCGATGGCTCAATAATGATGAATATTCAAGAACTTCAAACAATAAAGCACTATAGTTTGCCCATTAAAATTTTCATAATAAATAATAAAGGATATTCTTCCTGTAAACAAACTCAAACAAACCATTTTAACGGGCATTTTGTTGGAGCGGAGGAAAACTCTGGGGTAAGCATGCCCGATTTTACAAAACTTGGTAATTCGTTTGAAATTAAGTCCGTAAAACTTAATAAGCCTGAAAACATTGAAAAAATAATTAAAGAAGTTTTAATGGAAAAGGGACCTGTAATTTGTGAAGTAATGACGGATGAAAACTGTGTATTTACTCCAAAACTTTCATCAAAAAGGCTTCCGGATGGAACAATGCAAAGCCCGTCACTTGAAGATATGTACCCATTTTTGAGCGATGAAGAAATGAAAGAAAATATTTTCTAAAGATATTACTTTCATTTAATACCTCATAAGAATTTAGCGACAATGAGATTCTGAACAAATTGAAAAACTACGCTAACACTTGTTTTTCTAATCTTTCGGAATGACATGGGGCTTGATACTCTAAGAATACATGTCGCCCTGAACTTGTTTCAGGGTCGCAAGGGCTTTCCAACCGACATTACAAATCATTAATTACAGTTGCAACCATAGCGAAACGAACAATAAATGTTATGCAATACGACAGCAA
>CAVEOW010000275.1:0-2631 GCA_963617295.1 bacterium
TTACAGGACGTTCCAAACCGCCTATTCTTACGCCGTTTGAAAATTCAATGACAGTATCCTCGGGTTTACCTTCTCTTGAAGCAAGTTTATAAGGTTCTTGGATAAGTTTTACGCTTCTGACACCCTCATAAGACTGAAAAGAATGCGGTTCAATAAGCCTTTTATCACCTATTGCAGCAATAACAGTCATTACATCACCGTGATTTAATACTGTTTTAAAACCTTTATTTTCCAATGCTCTGACTACAACATTAATTTGTTCTTGTGTAGCAGACGGTTCCATAATTATTATCATACTTCATCCTCTTCTCTATATAGCCTGTCAGAAAGGAAATTTTCCTCTAAAATTCTTTGGTATTTTTATTTTACCTTTTTTTAATTTATCTTTTACGTCAGAAAAACCTTTCATCATTTGACGCATTTGATTAAATTGCGTAATTATTTGATTTACTTCATTAAGAGGTATTCCTGATCCTGCGGAAATTCTCTTTTTTCTTGATGTATTCATTATAGACGGGTTTTCTCGCTCTTCGGGAGTCATACTTGCGATAAAGGATTCAATTCTTTTCATTTGTTTTTCCCCTTCTGTCGCAATAGTTTCTTTTGCGTCTTTATTTAACCCCGGAATTGGCAGCATTCCCAATAAATTATCAACAGAGCCGAACATTTTCATTTGCTTTTGCATTTTTAAAAAGTCATTATATGAAAATTCAGCTTTTGCCATTTTCTTTTCAAATTCTTTAGCTTGTTTTTCGTCAAAAACTTCTTGTGCTTTTTCTACAAGAGATACAATATCTCCCATCCCGAGAATTCTGTCAGCCATTCTTGACGGGTGAAAATCATTTAATGCTTCAAGTTTTTCTCCTGTACCTGTTAATTTGATAGGTTTACCTGACGCTTGAACAACGCTTAAAGCTGCCCCTCCTCTTGAGTCGCCGTCTAATTTTGTTAATACAATACCTGTTATATCGAGCTGTAAATTAAAGTTTTCAGCAACGCTTACCGCTTGTTGCCCCAACATTGAATCAATAACAAGTAATTTTTCCTGCGGATTAAAGGCTCTATCTATAAGCAGCAATTCCGCCATCATCTCATTATCTATTTGCAGACGACCTGCCGTATCAATTATAACAACGTTAAATCCGTTTGATTTTGCATATTCAATAGCTTCTGATACGATTTTTTGAACATCCGTACAACCGTCAATTGTGAATACTTGTGTTTGAGTTTGTTCTCCAAGAGTTTTCAATTGCGTTATTGCAGCGGGACGATATACGTCAGCCGCAACCAATAACGGATTTTTGCCTTCTTTTTTGAGTTTTATTGCAAGTTTTGCGGCGGTTGTAGTTTTACCTGAACCTTGCAATCCTAACATCATAATTAACGCAGGATGTCCCGTAAGATTAAGCGGAGTATTTTCGTTTCCCATTACGGCAACTAACTCATCATGAACAATTTTAATTAATTGTTGTGAGGGATTAACTCCGTTTAAAACATCTTCACCAAGAGCCTTTTCTCTTAATGATGTCATAAAAGTTTTAACTACTTTTAAACTTACATCAGCTTCAAGTAATGCTCTTCTTACTTCCCTTAACGCCTCAGACATGTTTTCTTCTGTTAAAGTAGCGTTACCGGAAGTCTTTTTAATTATTTCTCTTAATTTGTCAGTTAAATTATCAAACATAGTAATTAAATTTTACTATAAAAAAGATATAGGTGTAAATGTAAGGTTAACCTTTTGTTATATTGAATAAGGATAATCGTCTTTAAACTCTCAGCCGTCAAAAAACAGAAGAGTCGAGCAAGTATGCGGATTATTTCCGGATGCTTCAAGTGCCTTTTTATTACGAAATGAATAAGAAGTCTTTAGACAATATACAACAAAAACTACCGACTATGGCGGTAGCTTTTTATTATTATAAATCTTGTTTACGCAGTAATTTTTTCTTCTAAAATTTCTTCTAGACTTACTTTCGAATTCATTTTTTCTTGAATTTCAGACATTTGTTTTTCAATGTTAAATTTAATAGTTCTCTTGTTTTTATTTAGAGATACGCCTTTTTTTACTTCATCAAAAACAATAAAAGAATTTAATTGCATATAAGTTTTTATATCTTTTGCATTTTTTGTTGTTTTAAGCATACTTTCGCTTTTACCGAGAGTATATTTTAAAATCAAATCAACAATAAATTTATTTAAACGAAGCGTTTGTTGTCTTTCTTGGTTAATTAAAGAATTTAAAAGAACCTTGAAATGTGTTTCGATTGTGTTGATTAAACTTTTTCTTTGAATCCACGGAATAGATTTTGAAAGATGAGCAGTGCATTCATTTAATCTTGTATCTGCATATTTAACAAGTAAGTACTTTTTAATGTTTTCTTTAATTTCTCTCATTCCGTAATCCTTTATATATATGTGTTCCTCTGTACAACAGAAAAATAAAGCAATTTTATATTGCAAATTTTTCCTTTTTTGACTTGATAATTCTGCTAGTTTTTATTTTTTGTTAATATATAAAAATAGTATAAATCGCCAAAGTCCTTAATTAGCTTGACTTAATAAATTTTGTTCAAACTATACTTGTTTTATATCATAAATTTTAAAATTATAACTACTCTATTTGTATGGTAA
>CAVEOW010000276.1:0-2599 GCA_963617295.1 bacterium
CTGTCGTATTGCATAACATTTATTGTTCGTTCAGCTATGGTTGCAATAATACGTTAATAAATCATTACTATCGTATTTATTTAAATTAACACTTAAAAAGACTTTAATCTAAATTAAAAAAATACCGCCATTTTATTGGCGGCACTTATTTTATTTTTTATACATTTTTTCAATTTGTTTTTTATATCTGTCAAATATCTTATTACGTTTTATTTTTTGAGTTGCACTCAATAAACCGTTTTCAACGCTAAATCCTTTTGTTAAAACCAAGAATTGTTTTATTTTTTCAAAAGATTTCAGTTGCGGTTTTTTAATTATATTATCATTAATTTCTTTTCTGATGAGTTCTTGAAGTGCAGAGTTGTCAATTAATGAATCCTTGTAGTCTGCGACATCTTTCATCTGAATACCGCATTTTTCAAGTGCTTCTTTAGACGGAACGACTAATGCCCCGAGACCTGATTGGTCTTGCCCCACAAGAACTATTTGTTCTATATAAGGACTCATTAAACAAGCCTCTTCTATCGGAATAGGCTCAACATTTTCTCCGTTTGATAATACGATAGTTTCCTTTAATCTTCCTACTAAAACAAGGTTATTATCTTTTGTCATCCAACCCAAGTCGCCGGTATTAAACCACCCGTCTTTATCAATAACCGCTTCGGTAGCTTTTTCGTCCTTGTAGTAGCCTTTCATTATTTGAGGTCCCCTTGTTACAACAAGTCCTTGTTGAAATACTCCAAGCTCTTTATGGGTTTGCGGGTTAACAACTTTTATTTCCATTTCTCCTAACGGAGTGCCGACTGAACCTAAAAAGTTTTTATCAGAAATATTTCTTATGGCAATAACAGGTGAAGTTTCTGACAGCCCGTAGCCGACTCTTAAATTTATGCCGAGTGCATCATAAAAGAGTTCATCTCTCATAGATAAGGCACCGCCGCCTGATACTACTACTCTAAAGTTTAAACCGAGTGAATTTTTAATCTTTTTGTAAATTGTGTGTGAAAATAATACGTGTAACGGTTTAAAGAATGAACGTAATATTTTGTGTCTTATTGTTGAAATCGTATGGTAGTTCCACTTGTTTGTAATACGACGTTCTCCGTACATTTTGTGAGTCTTATAAATAATGCTTATTTTGACCGCTAATGCAAATAAACGGTTAAACAAAGGAGAAATTTGTTTTGTCTTGTTATATACGCCCGTTCTGATAGTTTCCCAAATACGAGGAACAGACATCATAATTCCGACATTGTACTTTGTTAAATCGTTTTTAAAACCTGCCAGCGTTGTATAACATAAATTACAGCCTCTTGAAAGAACATAATAACAAGCCATTCTTTCAAATGCGTGCCAAATCGGTAAAATTTCGAGTGAAATTTCTCCGGGGTAACATTGCAAACTGTCCTGAACGTGTTTCAATTGGTGGACGAATCCTTTGTTCTGCAACATTACACCTTTTGGCATTCCTGTTGTTCCTGATGTGTATAAAATTGTGAAAACATCTTCTTTATCAACTTCAACAGGTTGGAATGTATGGCTTTTCCCTTTTTCTATTATCTCATCATAAGTGAAAACTTGAGTTTTTATATTGCTATAATCTGCATTTTCATCAGAAAACATTAAGATTATATACTTAAATCCGAGATTTTCTAAGTGAGATTTCATCTTATCAAGCAATTTATTATTTTGAAACACGACAATTTTGCATTCTGCGTGCATTGAAATGTAACAAAGCTCATCAACAGGTGAATTTGAACCCCTTACTGCGTCAATTGCACCGCATTTTAATATCCCTAAATCTACAACAGGCCATCTCCCGTTGCTTTCTGAAAATAAGCCTACATTTTCGCCTTTTTTCAATCCGAGTGATTGCAATCCTCTTGCAAATAAATCAATTTGCTCTTTTAATTGGGCATAAGTTAGATTTACACCCGAATACTCATCTGTAATAGCGGTATAATCCGCATATTTTGTAATACAAGAATCTAATATATCATAAACTGAACTAAAATTGTCATAGTTAACTTTTTCGGCTTTAGCTGGTGTCTTTTTCATAACGATCCTACTTTCTCTTTCTATTTTATAAGAAAGTTAATATTTTTTCAATATATTTCATGTAGAGATAACCTGCAATTGATTTAAAGATAATTTTTGTAAGTTATTTGTGATAGTGATTAAATTATTTGTATGAGATTCAGAACAGATTGAAAAACTACGCTAGCACTCGTTTTTCTAATATTTCAGAATGACAGATTCTATTATTCGTCTTTGCGAAGAGGGGTGAAAAAACAACAAAGCAACCCTTTTAAATTAATTCTGTTTTTAATGGATACATGTCGCTCTGAACCTCTTTCAGGGTCGCAAGGGCTTTATTTATTGGGAAAAGTATGCCTGACAGACATTGCACCTCATTTACAGTTGCAACCATAGCGAAACGAACAATAAATGTTATGCAATACGACAGCAAGTGAGCATCTTCTTATGCGAACTTTGGTATTGCATTACAATTTATTATATTTAAATTAATTCGCCCATATATGAAGTATTTAGACATTTGTTAGTGAAACAATTTCAAAACGGCATTTGTTTGAGTACG
>CAVEOW010000277.1:0-2596 GCA_963617295.1 bacterium
GGTGAATTTACAACGATTATACCGTTTTGAGTTGCTGAGTCTATATCAACATTATCAACACCAACACCTGCTCTACCCACAATTTTGAGATTTTTACCGGCTTCAAGAATTTTCTTTGTAACTTTTGTTTGGCTTCTAATCATTAAAGCGTCATAATCTTTTATTTTTTCAGCAAGTTCATCTTCGCTCATAGTAGGAAGAAAATCGACATCAGCCGTTCCCTCTAAAATTTTACCTGCTGCTTCATTAATTTTATCTGTAATTAATACTTTCATTTTTACCTCTTATTTGTTTAAATATTCAATCAAAGTTGCAACACCTTTTCCTAATTCAAACTTGTGTCCGAGTTTGTGAAGAGTTGCTTCGAGTGAACCTACTGCCGTAATTGCGTCACGTTCTGATACAAAACCTAACGTACCCATTCTGAATATTTTATCTTTTAATTGATTTTGTCCGTTTGCAACAACTATATCATAGTCATTTTTCATAACTTTTCTGATATCAGGTACGCTTACACCCTCAGGCGGAAGTACTGCCGTAATAGAAGTGCTTGCGATTGAATCATCTTCAACAAATAAAGTTAAACCGATTGCTCTTAAAGCCGCTCTTAACCCTCTTGCGATTTTAGAGTGGCGGGCAATTATATTTTCAAGTCCTTCTTCTTTCATCATTTCAAGTGCAACTTTTAATCCTGCGATTAAGCTGACTGCAGGAGTAAATGCAGTTGAATTTGCAATAACAGATTTTCTGTTTGTTTCCCAGTTAAAATAGAAATCAGGTCTTTTGCATTCTTTTTGAACTGCCCATGCTCTTTCACTTGCAGCTAAGAATGCTAATCCCGGCGGAATCATAAAGCCTTTTTGAGAACCTGAAACAAGAACATCAATGCCCCATTCATCCATTTTACATTCAATTGCACCCAAACTTGTAACACCGTCAACAACTGATAATGCACCATGCTCTTTAATATAAGAAACAATAGTTTTTACATCATTTGTAACCCCTGTAGAGGTTTCATTTTGAGTCATTGTAACAAGTTTAATTTCTTTGTTAACATCAGCCGCTAATTTTTTCTTAACGTCCTCAGGATTAATAGCTTTACCGCTTTCAACCTCAATTGTATCAACATCTGCTCCAAGTGCTTTTGCAATTTTTGCCCATCTTTGACCAAAATTTCCGATAACTAAACATAATACTTTATCACCGGGGTTGATTAAGTTTGAAAGAGCTGCGTCCATTGCACCTGTACCACTGGAAGTATAAACTAAAACATCGTTTTTAGTTTGGAAAACATATTTTAAATCGGAGTAAACGGATTCCAAGATTGATGAGAATTCACTGCTTCTGTGTCCCATCGGATGTTTTGCTATTTCGAGTAATACTCTCTCCGGTACCGGTGTGGGTCCGGGAATCATTAAAAAAGTTTTGTCTTTCATTTTTTCTCCCCCAATAACTGTACTGACTTATATTTTCTCATGAATTTATATTTCGGTGAATAGATTGTTAATTTTGTAAACTATTTTGCTAAAAAAAGAAATTTTTTCAAAAAAATTGTTTTTATATATTTAAAGTAAGGAATAAAAAGTCATGCCGAATGGTGTTTCATGTGCTTATTTCGCAGTTAAAAATCACGAAACAGGCAAAAAAGATAATAATATATTTCGTGAAGGAATTGCAGGTATCCAAGGTATCAGAACTTTGAATGCGGCAACTGCCCTTGCTACTCCTGTTTTAATGGCAGGTCTTGCCGAAAAAAGCAGAAAAAGATTTAAAGAAGGTTCTCTCCCCGTAAAATTTATAGACGGATTGTCTAATCACATGGAAGGAATTCGTACTAACGTTTCATCTGTTGCAAATACCGGCAAAAAAATTGTATATCCTTTAATTATTTGTTCCGGAATTTTAAATACCGTAAGGTCTGAAGATAAAGTTCGTACAGGCTGCTCGGAAGCAGGCGGTATAAGTGTTATGTACTTATTCGAAAATGTTGCGGAAAAAGGACTGAACAAGTTACAATCATTTTGTTCAAGCCACTACGCTAACAATAAAGCCATAAAAGTCTTATTACCGTTTGTAAAAGGTTTTGCGTTTGTTGGTGCTTCATTGCTCGGTTATTCAATTGGCAGTGAGGGTGCTAAATCAATGATTGATAAATTGAGGAGCAACAAAAAAGGTAATGCTGATAAAACCGATAATAACAAAACGGATAAACCGCCTGACAGCATATTTGATACAATGAAAATGGAATAAATTACAATAACATTGCAAGAATCATTAATAATATGCCTCCAAACTGTGAAACAGTTGCCATATTTTGCATTTTTCTGTTGTTTTCATATTTATAACTGTTTTGTTTTGCTTCATAAGTAACTGCAATTCTTTGCAATCTTTGCATATCATTATCGGTTGCAAACGTTCTGTTGAAAAGACTTTGCTCAAGTCGTCCGAGTCTTGTTGAAATATTATCATTATTGTAAGTTGTTTTCAAAATATCCTGCTCAAGTACGGCAAGCTGAAACGGAACAGATTGCGGATTTACACTCGGAAGTTGTGCATTGTAGTCATTCATTGCCTGATTTACATAACTGTCATAGTC
>CAVEOW010000278.1:0-2593 GCA_963617295.1 bacterium
GCGTTATCGTAAGAACCTTTTTCATAAAATACGTTTCCGAGATTAACATAAATATCTATATCTTCGGAATTGAGATTGTATGCATTTTGCAATGAAGCAATTGCAGCATCTAAGTTATTTGTATTTTCTTGGAAAATATAACCTAATGTTTGTGCAATTACACTTGTCCATTTTGAATTTTTGCTTAAAGTAATTGCTGTTTGATAATGTTCTATAGCGGCATCAACATTTCCCGAAAGATATAAATATTGTGCTATTTTTGATTGATATTCCGCATTATGAGGTTGTAATTCAATTAATTTTTCGCAAACGGGAATCGCTTTTTCATACTCTTTTGTTTCTTCATACAAGGTACAAAGAAAACTGTATGCTCTTGTATTAAGACTGTCAAGCCAAATTGCCATTTTGTATTCGCATTCGGCATCTTCATGCCTTTTTAATTCCTGATAAATAACACCTAAATTAACATATAAAGCAGAACACCCCGGGGCTTTTTCTATGGATTCTCTGTATATATCCGCCATTTTAGGCGAAATACCCGTAAAAGTAACTCTTAAAAGCATTGGCAAAAATTGCAAATAAGAAATTCTTCTTATGACATCTTTTATGGCATACTTATCAAATGGTAATGTCAACAAGAATAGCAACAAATTCTTTGCTTGTTCCCAATACGATTTTCTTCTTAACAGCAAAGAAATGTTGAATATAAGCATATATGCTCTTGCTGAGCGTAAGGGTGCAGTTTTAATTGCACTTCTTGCATATTCAACCGCTTCAATTAAATCACCTTTTCTCATAAATACTTCAGCCATCATATATAAAGTTTCTGCTGACTTTGTATTGTGTTCTAAAGCTAACTTATAATAATTTAATGCTTTGTCTAAATCTCTTTTATAATAAAAAGCAGTAGCTATCTTAAAATATATCTCATAAGAATTAACACTGGTTTCTAACGCACGCTGATATTCGGTAATTGCTTCATCGGCGTACTGTTGAATTTGATGAATATCCAAATGCCATTGCAAATATAAATCGCCCAGTTTAATGTGCAATTGAGCATCATCTTCGTTTTCTAAAATAGCTTTTTTACAAGTTTCGACAGCCATTTGTATATTCCCTGACTTTTGAAACTTATCTATTTCTCTGTTTATCTTTTTCAGTGTCTTATTCATAGTTCTTTGAAAATTTTACCATACTCACTACATTTTGAACAATTAAATTAATCCTGCTTCACTTAAATATTTTTTAGGTGCCAACACACACAGTGCAGTATTTGTTGCAAAATACCTTTTTGCGGTTTCCATTAATTGTTCTTTTGTAACATTTTGTATGCCCTGTTTTATTTTTTCATCAAAATCAAAACCTAAATGAGCATACTCATAGTACCCTTTCAGTGAGGCTTCCGATAAATTTGTTTGTTGATAGAACTGTCTTTTACCGATAGCATTGCTCTTTGCTCTTTCAAGTTCTTCATCGGAAATCAGTTCGGTTGTGATTTTGTTTATCTCGGTTGCAAAGCCTTTTATTGAAGTATCAATATTTTTAGGTTCCGTTGCTATATAAACAAAGAAGTTCCCTGATAGCATGTAAGGCTCCCACACGCTTCTTACGGTATATGCAAGACCTTGTTTTTCTCTTAACTCTAAATAGAGTCTGGAAGAAAGTCCCGATGAGCCTAAAATAGTATTCAATAAAGAAATTGTAGCGTAATCAGGAGAATAAATACTCGGGAAAATCCACCCTTGAAAAATTTGTGCTTGGTTTGCATCCTCTTTTTCAACAAGTGCTACTCTGTTTGCTTCAATAGATTCAACTTTTTTTCTTCTGTCATCTTGTTCGGTTACTTTTAAACAAGACAAGTGTTTATTTAAAAGTTCAACAACTTCAGCAGGTTCTATATCTCCTACTGCTGCAATATTTTTTTGCGAATTAAATCTGATATTATTCCAAGCGGTATGAATATCTTCTTTTGTGATTAAATCAAATCCTTCCATCATTTCTTTTCTGCCGATTCCGTACGGATGATTTTTGAATATGGTTCTGTAATATGTATCTTGAGCTTGAACTTTAGCCGAATCTAAATCCGCTTTAAATTCACCTTTAATTTTGCCGATTTCTTTTTTATAATCATCAAAAGTTGTATTTTCAATTATATCTTGCAATATTTCAAGTGCTTTATTTATATCCTCATTAAGGCATTGAACTTTAAATCTTATATAATCCGCTTTCTTATCAAAACTTAAATCAATTGCGTTTTCATCAAGTTCTATAGCCAATTGTTCGGAATTACGATTTTTTGTTCCTTGCAGCAATAATTGAGTAAGCAAGAAATAAAGCCCTGAATATTTTTCGTCTTCATTTAATCTTATATACATTACAATTGCTATTCTCGGAGTATTTTTGTTTCTTTTTACAATTGCTTTAATTTTATTATTAAGAGTATATCTTTCCATAATTCATCCCTTTATTTCTTTTCCGGCATTAATGTTGCAATTACGGCGTGTTTAATATCCAGATATTTTTTTATACAAGCATTTACTTCTTCTAAAGTAATATCTTCAATTGCATTTATGTATTCTTCCACACATTCAAG
>CAVEOW010000279.1:0-2592 GCA_963617295.1 bacterium
CACCAAAATACACAATAATTGTTCGGGTAAACATAGTGCAATGCTTACTATATGTAAAGAAATGGGTTTTGACATAAAAAGCTACACAGATTTATCTCACCCTCTTACCGATTTAGTATTAAATAAGGTAATGGATTTTTGCGAAGTTACAAAAGAGGAAGTTATCATAAGTAAAGACGGCTGCGGACTGCCCGTTATTGCAACGACACTTGAAGCCCTTGCAAAAGGTTTTTTAAATTTATTCACAAACAAAAAATATCTGAAATTAAGAAATTCAATTTTAAACAACCCTTATATTGCAGGCGGAAATTACAGACTCGATTCCGAAATAATAAATTCAAGTGATAATCTTATTGCTAAAGTCGGAGCGTGCGGATTGTGTGTTGTTGTTAATATTGCAAAGGAAGAAGCCGTCATCATAAAAATTGCAGATTCAAATATGGACGCAAGGGCATTTGCTTTGATTTCGTATTTATTAAAAATAAAATGGCTGGACTCACTGAGAGTAAAAACCAGCCAAATAAACAACATATATTTAGGAGAGCTAAAAACTCAGACCGGAGAAATTTTGGGGAATATCTCCGCCTGTATGGGTTAACTATGCAAATGTTTTGTAAGTAGATTCAATGTTCTTTGAAATTACCTCTTTTGTTGAATCAATTTGTTTTTCAACACTTTGTTCCTGTGTTTCAACATCTTCAAGTCTTAATTCAAGCAATTTATCTTTCTTTTGTAAATCTTTCATTGCAGCTTCATAAGTAGCTTCCGCAGCCGCATCGTCAGATGTATCATAAACTTCGGAAATCATTGTTGAACCTTGCCATACAATGCTTTCCCATTCATTGTTTTGAACTTGTTGCAACAACCATTGACCTGATGTCAACATATCTTGCAAATAAGCGGGATCTTTGCAGTTTTCATCAAAGCAATATCTTTCATCGTCGCTTTTTAAGCCGTTTTCAAGACTTGATTTTACGCTTAAAGTTATGTTTGATGTTGAATAATTTGAGTTATAGTAAGTCCAAAATTCATCAACATCCATTCTGATACATTTAGAAACTTCGTCATCCGATAAATCGGGTAAATATTTGCTTATAAACGCACCGATTGTTTTAAAATCTTCTGTTGTTGCAGTTTCATTTCCGCTTTCATCGGTAGTTTTTGAAATAACCGATAAATATTTTGATTCGGGAAGTGATACAACGTTTCCGTTAATATCAACTATTCTCATACAAAGTCCTGTATTCGGATCTTGATTTATGATTGTTTCATAAGTCAATTGTTGAGTACCGTTTGCAGGAGTAGTACATTGTAATATTTTATTATTCATAGCATTATTGTATGCTTCCGCAATGTTTTTTGATTCTTCTGCGAGAGCTAAACGCTGCTGTGCAATTTGTTGTCCTTCATATACAAGGTCATTCAGCCTTGCCGTAAGACATAAGAAACGTCCTTGTGAAGCTGCTAATCCCATTTTCTGTTACTCCTTATATATATGTTGTATTAAGTATGTCGGAATAATTAGCAACTTTCTTTAGTTTTCGATGACTATTTCTTAACAAATTTTAACAATTCGTTAACCGATATCCCATCTTCCGCAAGTACCGCCCCAACGAGCTATAATCTTATCTTGCTTGTTGTTTAACTCGTGAGAAGTTATATCTCCCTCAACAATAGTGATTACTTCACAGTTGTTCGAACAAGAATTACATTGATTTGTATAAGAATTAAATGCGATATCGCCAACTTCAAAGCCTTTGAATTTTGTCGGAATATCATTAAACTGATGATTTTCCATAGCTAACAATGCGGCACCGATTGCACCCATTGTTTGGTGATTATCGGGAACTACAATTTTTGTATTAAGAGCTTCTTCAAAAGCCTTAACCATGCCTGAATTAGTAGCAACACCGCCTTGGAAAGTAACTGTAGGAAGAAGTTCTTTACCAAGTGCCAAATTGCTTAAATAATTTCTTACCAAGGCTTGGCAAAGACCGTATAATAAATCCTCTACAGGGTAGCCTAATTGTTGTTTGTGAATTAAATCGCTTTCCGCAAATACACCGCAACGACCTGCAATTCTGGCAGGAGATTGTGATTTTAATGCAATTTCACCAAAATTTTGAATAGGAACATTTAATCTTGAAGCCTGTTGATCAAGGAAACTTCCTGTTCCTGCCGCACATACGGTATTCATTGCAAAATCAGTAACAATACCGTCACGAAGGATAATTATTTTACTGTCTTGTCCGCCGATTTCAAGAATTGTTTGAACCCCCGGAACATAAGTGCTTGCAGCAACAGCATGTGCCGTAATTTCATTTTTTACAACGTCTGCACCAACCAATGCACCTGCTAAATTTCTGCCTGAACCGGTTGTACCTGTGCCAAGTATATTATATTGTTGTTTTGCTTGTTTCATAAGGTTTTTCAATGATGTTTGGACTGCAACAACAGGTTTACCTGCAGTTCTTGTCATAAAACCGTCTATAAAATTACCTTTTTCATCTACGATTGCCGCTTTTGTAGTAACTGAACCCACGTCTATTCCCAAATATGAATTTAATGCCATTAAAATATCCCCCTCTATAT
>CAVEOW010000280.1:0-2589 GCA_963617295.1 bacterium
GTACCGATGGAAGCAGTTATTCAAGTTGCAAAAATAGCAGGTGCCCATGAATTTATTTCAAAACTTCCAAAAGGATATGATACCGAAGTAGGAGAAAGAGGTTCAAGTTTATCGGGTGGTCAAAAACAAAGAATTGCAATTGCAAGAGCTTTGATTTCAGACCCGAAAATTTTAATCTTTGATGAAGCAACATCAGCACTTGACTATGAATCGGAAAAAATCATAAGAGACAACTTAAATCTTATAACACGAGGAAGAACAACAATAATCGTTGCACACAGACTCTCAACGATAAGAGGGTGTGATTACATTGTATGCTTTGACAACGGACAAATTGTAGAACAAGGTACACATGAACAGCTAATTGCTCTGGATAGCTATTATAAAAAATTGTACCTCGCTCAATCAACTTAGGAGATAACATGAAATTTAAAGATATATTGAAAAAAATAAAAGATTTTTTCTTATATAAAGCGGATGACGCACACGAATTTAAACCTTTATTGGCTGAAATTGAAGAAAAGCCGATGAATCCTTTAGGACCAGCGGTATTTTGGATTGTAATTATATTTATGGTTATTGCAGCTCTGTGGTTATATTTCGGCAAGGTTGATATTGTAATAACCGCAAGAGGTATGATTATCCCCTCGGGTCAGGAAAAAGTTGTTAAAGCACTTGAAAAAGGAGTTATTGATTCTATTGAAGTAAAAGAGGGCGATTATGTTGAGCAGGGACAACCTTTAGCAGTAATAAAGCCGGCAGAACATGAACCTGCATTAGAGTTAAATAACTTAAAAGAAGAAGAAATGATGTTAATGGAAAAGATAGCTGCAACCCGTTATCGTTTATCATTGGCACAAGATACAAAAGACAGATTATCAACAGTTCAGGATATTCTCCCTAAAGCAAAATATGATGAAGCATTAGCGGAAGTTTCGGCATTAACACATGAATTAAACAGTTCAATGGCTTCATTATCGGAATTGAGAAATAAGCGTGAACAAATTGAAAAACGTACACAAATTGTAACTGCACCATTGGACGGTTATATAAATACCGTAAAAATACACACAATAGGCGGTGTTGTCGGTGCAACGGAAGAACTTATGACAATAGTTCCAAAAGATGCTCCTCTTCAAATTAAAGCAACCGTTATGAACCAAGATATAGGTTTTGTTGAAGAGAACATGCCTGTTTCAATAAAAGTTGATACCTTTAATTTCCAAAAATACGGTATTTTAAACGGAACTGTTACATTAGTTTCTCCAAACAGTATTATGGATGAGAGAATGGGACCTGTTTATGAAGTTTATATCCGACCCGAAAACTCTACATTAATGGTTGAAGGCACCGAACAAAGCATAAAAGTAGGTATGTCCACAACTAACGAAATAAAAATCGGAAAGAGAAGAATTATTGAGTTCTTTATATATCCGCTGATTAAGTATTTGGATGAAAGTATCAAGGTAAGGTAATGAATATACTTTTTTTGCACAGAAATTTTCCTGCCCAATTCAGGCATGTAGCACCTGCATTGGCAAGTGACCCGAATAATAAAGTGGTATTCATTACAAACAACGATACACTTAATTTACCGAATATCAGAAAAGTCGTGTATAGAACAAAAAGAGAAGTACCTAAAGACTGCCACAGGTATTTAAGATTTGTAGAAGAATCAATAATTCATGCTCAAGCAACGGCAGAGGCTGCAATTATGTTGAAAAACAGCGGATTTGTTCCTGATATTATATACGGTCATACTTGGGGACAGACAATGTTTATGAAAGATGTTTTTCCCGATGTTCCTTTGTTATGTTACTTTGAGTGGTATTATCAGGCAAAAAATTCGGATATAGGTTTTGATGGCATTCAACCTGATATTGATGAATTGGCAAAATTAAGAACAAAAAACTCACATTTATTAATTGATTTATATAGTTGTGATGCGGGAATTTGCCCTACAAAGTTTCAAGCAAGTCAATTTCCGAAAGAATTTCAACATAAAATAAAAGTAATGCACGACGGAGTTGATACTGATTTTTGTGCACCGGACGAAAACGCAACTTTTACCGTAAAAGATAAAAATCTTACCTTTACGACTAAGGATGAAGTGGTAACTTATGCAACAAGAGGAATGGAAGCCTATAGGGGATTTCCTGAATTTATGAAAGCTGCTGAAAAACTATTAAAGAAACGCCCTAATTTACATATTATTGTAGCAGGTGAAGATATAGTTTGCTATGGTCCTAAACCGGTCGGAACAACTTATAAAAAACTGATGACAGAACGACTTGATTTAGATATGAACAGATTGCATTTTGTCGGCGGACTGCCATTTAACGAGTATGTTAATTTGTTAAGGATTTCTTCCTGTCACGTTTACTTAACATATCCGTTTGTTTGTTCATGGTCAATGTTAGATTCAATGTCTTGCGGATGTCCTTTAATAGCTTCAAACACACCGCCTGTTACAGAATTTGTTAAAGACGGAGAAAACGGTATTTTGTTTGATTTTTATAATATTGAAGAACAAATAAGAAAAATTGAATTTGCTCTTGATAACAAAGAATTAATGAAGCCGTTAAGAAT
>CAVEOW010000281.1:0-2550 GCA_963617295.1 bacterium
CTTTAATACACTGTTTAAAAATATACTGTGAAACCTCAAGCCCGCATAAATTTGGCTTTACACTTGTATCATGATTATTTATAAGAGAAGATATATATTCCCAATTATCTGAAAAACTGTTATAACATAGTCCGAAAAAAGTTAAAATTTTATTTTCTTTTAATTCAATTTTGGGATTAATTTTTTTTATTTCGTTAACAAAACAATTTTTTTTATAGGAGTTTAAAAGTATAACCAAAATATCGCTTTCACTTACTCCGCAAGCTCTTAACTCTATATACTTTCTAGCAAGAAAATTTATTCTTTCTCTGTTTCCTGTGCTATTTATTAACATTTACCTGACTCCATAAAAATATTATATAATGTTTTTTAGAGTTATACTGATAATATTTATTAAGAGTAATCATGAAATTGAAAAATATTTTAAACCATTATTTTATTTATAATTTCTATCAAAAAATAATCGGTGCCGATAACTATTTAAAAAATTACATAAAAAACTATATTCGTCCGCAAAAGGGAGATAAAATACTTGAACTTGCATGCGGAGCAGGAAACGTGTACTCATTGTTTCCTTTAAAGGATGTATATTACACGGGGATTGACTACTCTCAAAATTATGTTGCTTTTGCAAAGAAAAAATATCCCGAACAAACTTTTATTTGTGCTGATATAACACAAGATTTTAAAGTTGATAACGAATATGATATCATATATGCCGAAGCTATAATTTCAGCTATCCCTGATGAAAAAGTTTTAAAAATGTTTGAATTAATAAAAAAATGTTCAAATTCAAAAACACGAATAATTTTATCAGATATGAATTATCGAAAATCCGCACCTTTTATAGAACGATTTTTAATAGAAAATGAAAGAAACGAGTACGTCAGAACAAAAGAAGATTATATTAAATTGATTTCAAATTATTTCGAAATTGATAAAATATCAGTTGATGAGAAACCTTATAATATCCCTTATCAAAAAATTATTTTTGAATGTTCTTTGTTATAAAAACGTAAATCAATTATCTTTTACATAAATAAAATGCTAAATCTTCATAAACAGTATTTTCTTTTATGTAAGAATCTATCATCTTTTTTGAATTTTCAATTTTTTTGATATCTTTATATGCTATATTTATGAGCTGCTTATTTTCATAGTTAGATTTTATCAATTCAGTTAAATAATATTGCATGCAATCTAAAATATATTTTGGCTCTAATGAGTTTTTGGTTTGATATTCATATAAAAATAATGCAAAATCTAACGCTTGGTTTTTATTGAAATCAGGATAATTTTCAAAAAATCTTTTGAAAAAATCTGTACTATACTGAATATTTTTTGTATCTGGAACAAAAAATGTTTGAGAACGAGATACAATCGTTTGGATTAAATCATCTTTATTATTTGTTAGAAATATAAACGTTGTATTACTTGGCGGTTCTTCTATTGTTTTTAGCATTTCATTTGCTGCTACGGCTTGCAGGCAAGTACCGTTTACACCTGACGGATACCATTTTTTACCGTCATTTTCTTCTTGCGGAGCCTTGTACCCTGTTTCCTGAAATTCAATATACTCCTTTTCTTCATTTGCAGTTAACGTTTTCATTTCTGCATCACAGAATATAAATACTCTATGATAATCCGAAGAATTAACAAGTGCATCTAAAACGTTATTAATTTGAACTTCCGAAATAACGGTTTTACTGTCATCAGTTTTATTATCGATTTTCGATACCGTCATAACGGACGGGTGTTGATTAGCTCTAATCCAACGACAATTTTGGCAATTGCAATCTTCTCTTCCATCCTCAAGACAATTTAATTGTCTTGCTAATTCCAACGCCATTGCATACTGAATTAAGTTATTACTTCCATACAAAATAATAGAATGAAACAATCGGTTTTGTTCTATTGATGTTCTAAAGAAATTTGTTAAATACGGATATTTTGACTCTAATAATTTGTTCATTTTTAACTCAACATTGCTAATTCAAGTACTGTTTCAGATATTGCGGATTGTTCCGTTTTGATTTTTAATTCTGCATTTATCAATCTTTTTCTGATTTCTAATAACTTATCAAGTGAAATATTTCTCAATTTTTCTTCTGTTTTCATGACAACATACTCATGAACATGAAGTTTTTGCCCGATATCTTTCGGGCTAAGTGTTTTTTCATAATTTTTGATAAAAATAAATTGCTGAAAGTTTTTTTGAAGTACCGCAAAAATTTCAAGCGGATGTCTTTTATCGGTTAATAAACCGTATTGCTTTAAAATTTCGTTTTTATCCCCTTTTAAAATTAAATCGGATAGAACAAAAACATCCTCTGTTGATGTGCAATATTTATAAATATCTTCTGCTTTTACAGTTTTTTCGGGGTGAATAGCAGTGCTTAATTTTTCAAGTTCCGAATCAATTAATGTTAAATTTGAACCTAATTGTTCTATTAATAAATTAACATTAGCTGAAGAAATTGTTAAACCTTTTTCTTTCGCCAACTTTATTATTTCAGAAGGAAGCCCTTTATCGTATGTTCTAAATTGAGC
>CAVEOW010000282.1:0-2547 GCA_963617295.1 bacterium
CGTGTAGGTGGTGCTGCTCAAACAAAAGGTATTAAACAAGTCGCCGGCAAGTTAAGACTTGATTTAGCACAGTTTAGAGAACTTGAAGCGTTTGCTCAATTCGCAAGCGATTTGGATAAAGCAACAAAAGAACAGTTAACAAGAGGACAAAAATTAACGGAAATCTTGAAACAGCCTCAATATTCACCTTTAAGCGTTGCAGAACAAGTAAGTATATTGTTTGCTGCAAATGAAGGGCTTTTAGATGATATTGAAAACAGCAGAATAAAAGATTTCAAAGACGGTTGGTTTAACTATTTTGATGCAAATATGCATGAATTGTCGGAAAAATTAGACAAAGGTTATAAACTTTCCGATGATGATAAAGTTGCCCTAACAAACGAAATCAACAAATATAAATTGAATTTCTTTAAATAACTAAGGTAAAAATGGCTAATTTAAAAAAAATAAAAACAAGAATACAATCAATAAAAAGTACTCAAAAAATCACAAAAGCAATGAAAATGGTTGCTTCTGCAAAGGTGAAAAAATTTGAGAACAAAGTAAAAGCGTCAAGACCTTTTACTTATGAGCTTGAAAAAGTATTTTACAGGCTTCTTCATTCTATTTCAGATATAGAAACAAAAGAAACCAATTTTAAAGAGCCGTTAAATAATTACCCTGTTTTGTTGCAAGAACGCCCTATTAAACGTGTAGGATTGTTGATTATGTCCTCAAACAAAGGGTTAGCAGGGGCATTTAATGCCAATATCGTAAGATATACAATCCAAACGATTAAAGATTATAAAGACAAAGGTATTGAATGCGAGTTGTTTATTGTAGGACAAAAAGGTTATAACGCATTAAAAAGAAGTGCGGAAGAAATAGGTTTTAAAATAACCGAAACTTATTTGAATTTTGCGGAAAATCCTACATCATCACAAGCCCGTTTAATTGCTTCAAATATGGCAAAATCTTTTGTTAACGGGAATATAGATTCAATGGAGATTATAACGACTCGTTTCAGAAATATGATGTCGTATTCTGTTGAAAAATGGGATATTTTACCTTTAGACGAAATAGATTTTGATTATACAAAAGAAGATTTTTCAAATATGGAAATAGAACCGAACATTTCTTCAATTTTATCTGAAATAGTTCCTCTATTTATATCAAGCATTATTTTCCAAGCAATGTTAGAATCAATAGCCAGTGAGTTAGCATCAAGAATTACGGCAATGTCTGCCGCATGCAACAATGCCGATGAAATGATTAGCAAACTGACAATTGAGTACAACAAAGTACGTCAGGCAATGATTACACAAGAATTAACGGAAATTGTCGGCGGAAGTTTAACAATCAATAAATAGGAAAATGGCAAAATTTAAAAAGATAATTCTCGGCATATCAATAAGTGCAGTTTCCTTAGCGGCATTATATTATGGTGCGGTTTTTGTTGCTCCTAATGTTATCGATTTAAATAAATATAAAAATATTGTTACTTCTCAAATAGAAAAGGAAACGGGATTTAAGGTTTCATGCGAAGATATTTCTTTTGCAAAAGGTCTTTCTCCTGATTTAAAAATACACCTGTTTCACACGCTTGTTTTGTATCCTGATAACAAAGAATTTATAAAGATAAAAGACAGTGAACTTAGCGTAAAATTGCTTCCTTTATTGTTTAAGAAACTCGAAATTAAAAATGCAAAGTTAACAAGACCGATTATAAATATAACTTTGTATAAAGACTATTCAACTTCCTTAGAACGATATTTAAAGAAAAATGAGAAATTAAGTAAAAATGAATATTTTATTAACAGTATAATTTCTGATACATACTGCCAAAATTACAAACTCAAAATAAAAGATGAAACAACAAACAAAACCTTTTATTTAGAGGGTGATGACCTTATCATAAAAGACATCAAAATCAATGAAAAAATAAGATTTATACTAAAAGGTGCATTATTTGAAAACAAAAAACAATATCTTAATTATGATATGGATATAACTTCCGCATTTTTTGAAAAAGGAAATTCTTTCTCATTTTCCCCCTTTAAGACAATTTCTGAAACGGACATAAAAGGAGATATCAAAGGAAAACTTAATATTGACAAGAATAAAAATATTAACGGTCAATTAAAAATAGATAATTTGGCATTATCGGTAAACGGAAATATTCTTAAAAACAACAATGTTGATATGACTTTTAAAGGACAAGAAGCCGAAATAAATGCTATTTTACACACTTCAAAGAATGATAAAGCTCAAGTAAGCGGAAAATTTAAGTATGGTAAGAATAAAGCCGTAAATTTAACCGCAAATGCAGAAAACATCAATTTAACAAACCTTTTTAATATTATCTCCGCAATAACAAAATCCTTAAACATTCAAAACGATTACAAGGATTTGAAAGTTAAAGGTTTAGTTAATGCAAATTTCAGCATAAACTCTGATTTCAAGACACTAAAATCATCGGGAAGTGCAAAACTTATTAATGCCGAACTCACTCACCCGAAATTACCATACAAAATATCAGGAATAAATTCTGATATAGATATGTCAAAT
>CAVEOW010000283.1:0-2531 GCA_963617295.1 bacterium
ATATTTGACATACAAGCTCCTTTCCTTCAATAATTACTACCTTTATTTACTCTTTATCGGTCAAATATCCGAAAACTATAGTCTTGAGTCTTTCTTTGTTAATTTAATGTTACAAACATAGAATATAATTTTTTTTATTTCAAGCAATTTTAATTATAAAAAATTTTTTATATTAATATGAACGTTTCTAATTCTACAAATATTCAAAATATAAATACTTTTCCTGTCGAAAAAAGTAATAGCACTAATATTACTCCGCTTTATAATCATATAAAATCCGATAGGGTTTCTTTTGGAGTTGCAAAAAGAAACGAGATATTTAACAATGATATAAAACTTTCACATCTTTCAGAAAGAGTAAACATTCAACCTAATAATAAGAATTATACGGTTGTTTCAATGCCCAAATCGATGGAAATACAGAATTTGAACGGACAAGATATAATTATTACGAAAAAATGTTTTACTTCTGATAAGCCCTGCATTGCGGTCATTGACAGCTTTTCTCGCAATGGAGAAAAAACTTTTATTGGCCCGACTTCAAATATGACACACGGTGATTTTGTCGCAAAATGTGCAATGGCAGGACTGGAAGATGAAGCTGAACTCTTAGCATTTGATGTTTCAACCTCAAACGGAGTTTTTAATTCAAAAACCTGTACCGAAGTTCTCAATGATTTAATTGATATGCGAAAAAGAGGTGTTCGGATTGATGCCGTTAATATTTCTGCGGCAAATGAAGTTTCTTCTTTACAAGATACTGTCGGTCTTAACGAGCTGACTGATGAAGAAGCATTGGCACGTAAAAGTGATATGATTTCAGGACTCGCAACAACCAAATATAAGTCAGTACAACCGATTGCAGAATTGGTTTCAAAAATCAACGAGTTAATTGATTTAGGAACGGAAGTCTATATCGGTTCAGGAAATAATGAAATAAGTTTATTTTCCTTATCAAATGCTCATTGTGTCGGAGGTACGGATTTAGACGGGAATAAATGTTATCCTAAAAACTCTTCATCCCCGTTTATTACAGATAAAGAAGTCGGAGTTTTAAAATTCAAGCCGAAATTTGACGGGTTTAAATGCGTTGGAGCACAATCTCAAAACGGAGTAACTTTTCTACGGGAAGATTTTCCGCAAAGTATAAAACCTTTTATTCCGTTTACAATTAAAGGTTCCTCCTTTGCTACACCTTGCAAGTTAAATAAAGATTTGAAACAAAAACTGGGAATATAAAAAGAGCCTTTATAAGACTCTTAAAACATTTAAAATTCAAAAAGAGAATGACTTTTTTGAGTCACCCTCTTTAAGTTTAGTTTATTATTTTTTATGCAAATTGGTTGAATACACCTGTTCTTGGTGCAACCATTGCCGGATTTAATGTTGTTTTAACAGAAGTTGCAGGTGCTGTCATTGCAGTTGTTGAAGATTTTATTTCAGCTCTTGGAAGCATATCTGCTTGTTGCGTTGCAGTTTTTTGTTTTTTCGATTTTATATTTTTATAAATCGAATATATTCCGTACACACCTGTTGCTGCAACTGCTATTCCTGCTGCAATAAGTCCTGCCTTACCGCCTTTACCGAGGTTGTTAAAGAAAGAACTTCTTGTTTTAACATTTTGTTCAACTATGTTTGCAGTATTTTTGATTTGTTGTTCAACTGTATTGGCTGTATTTTTTATTTGCTGTTCAATAGCATTTGCCGTATTTTTAATATGTTGCTCAAGTGCAGGTGAAGTTGTAGCTTGAACTTGTTGACTAACCGCAGTACCGACATTTTCTTTTATAAGTCCCATATTTCTGAGTGAAGTTAATAAAATATTTGTCAGTTGTTTGTCTGTGTACTCATTATTGCTTATTCTTAATGTATCTTGTACTTTTTTAGGATCTGCGACAAAACTAAGATCAAGTACTTTTTTAAATCCGTCAGGAATCGGAGCTGAAGCCACCCCTTTGAAAGAAGGCTTTATTATATTTTGATTATTATTTATGGCACCGATATTCATTTTCTATCTCCTTTCTACCTAAGCATTTACCGAGAATGAATTGAAACTGAAATCTAAGTTTTTAAGTTGATTTTTTGCTTCCTCATCATTATCTTGTTTCTTAATTTGTACTGTCACTTTTGATTTATCTCCACCGAGAATCGTGTTCTTAGGTGCTTGAGCATTCGGGTCAATGTGTCTTTGTTGGTATAATTCTCTTGTAGAGAGTCCGCTCGGATGAAGTGTTTTTGCATCCCAGTCAGTTGCTAAAGCAGCTTGGTTTTTATACATTCTTTCAGCAACTTCAGGTGTTCTTGTTGCAAATGCTTGTAAAGCAACAAACGCTTCATCTTTTAATATGTCATTACATAACTTGTGTTCAAGTTTTTGATATGCACTTGACTCTAAAACATTTCTGTTTGCAATTTCTGCAATTTTTTCTTTAATAACGCCCCTTCTTGCGAGTTTTGTTTCTTCTGCATTAACAAGTTTTCCGTAAGATTTACCGAATTCCTCAAATACTGATTTATTAACATCTTTGAAT
>CAVEOW010000284.1:0-2530 GCA_963617295.1 bacterium
CACTATATGAAAGCATATAGGATAAATAATATATTAAATTATCTATGGAAATTATTTTAAATTTACAAACTAAAATCATTGTTACAATTAATATAAAAATAAAAAAGTAAGTTGATAATCTCTTTAATATTTTGTTTATCATAAATTTGTATCTTTCTATATTGCTAAAATTACTTTATTTCAAAACTAATTTTTTAGAAACAGTACTATAAGCAAAAATAAAGTAACATACACTGCCAATAATGAATTTATTATTATTACTAACCATTTAATTTTTTTGTCGGTATGTATATTTAAGTTAGCAATAATAGCAATTATTAATGATATTAATACAGGTACATAGTTATCGAAGAATAAAGGAAACATAGCAACTATATGATTTTTCATATATAAATAACTAATCATACTAAACAATTCAAATTTATATGTACAAATTACTGCCGTAATTAATATGCAAATAAAAAAATAGGTTGATGGTCGTTTTAATACTCGTTTTATCATAAATTTGTAACTTTCTAACTCAGGAAATAATTTTCAGATTATTAAATCGGATTTGGCAAATATCGTATAATCGGAGGGATAATTAACATTAAATTAACTATTATTTCTATTAATAATAACTTTCTCTCATTTGATATATTCAAATTAACAATAACCAAAATTATAAACGATATAAATAACGGCATAATATTTAATAAAGTTTGCCCAATTCCAATTAAAGAATAACCTAATTTATATAAAATATCCAAGTCATCAGTATAAGATATCCCTGATTTATAATGCAAAATTATTGGAGCAATTAACATACAAATATAAAAACAGACTACAAATTTACTCAAAAAACTTTTTTTCATATTTTGGTATCTTTCTATTTTTAGGAATTATAACGTGATATATTATAAAATACGGTGTTATTTCCCCTTTTTCTTGTCTATCTCGACCAACTTGAACCAAATCACTCTTTGAATTTTTATTAAAATCATATACATCTGTTATTAATAAGTCAATATTTATTGCGTATGCCAGACTTGACGGATTTTTAATCATAAAATATATTAAATATATAGTAATTTATTGAGATTTTATACATGAAAAAATTTGTATATGTTTGTTTTTTTATAGTATTTATATCACTTTGTTTTTCCATTGCAGAATCAAAAGCTCAAAATAATAAAGATACGAATTGGAAAGCATTAAATAAATATATTTATATAGACATTAATTCTATAACAAAACATAAATTTTCTACCTCTGCATGGTTTAAAGTTTATGCTCCTGATTATATTCAGTTATATTATATTGACAATATTCCAGTACAATATGAACTTATTAAATATGATATTTCTTGCAACCCTGATGTTGTTGCACTTATGCATATAAAATCTTTTGATAAAAATGGAAATCTCATTAAAGATGTACCAAATACATATAATGTTTTCTCCGATTCCACAGGTGTTCAGAACGGAGATATTTATTACAACGCAATCTGCAAAAAAAAATAATATTACTCTTCATCAGGCAATAAAAATAGCTCTTTTTCTCTTTTTCTTCGATTTACTAATCCTGGCAAAATTTCTTTAACACCTGTTTTTTTATTTTTTTGTTTTACATACTTATCAAACTCATTAGCTGCTCCTAGAAAATCATGTTCTCTTATTTTACTTATAATTTGAGACTTTCTTAATGTTTCTGGACCAAGATTAAAAGAAAAACTTGCAAGTGCGATTTTTTGATTACTTGTTAACTCGACAGGAATTTCTTTTAAAGGTCTAATATGGGCTTCAAAATCTTTTCTATACAACTCCTCCGCCTTTTCTATTGTAATCTTCATCCCTTTTGTAATTGGCTTCCCATCAACTTTACCCGTATGTCCATACCCAATAGTCCAAACATCATTCGTAGTTGGTTTATATGCTTGGGAACGGAACTGTTCTTCTCCCTGTATAAATTTTCTTGCTTTGATTATTTCTTCATCAGAAAAATGGTAATTATGACTTTCAATTAGAGCAATTCTGTTTTCCTTTTCTCTAATATTTTTAGTATAATCTTCTAAACTTTTCTCTCGATACCATTTTAAAATATCACGTTCTCGGTTTTTTCCATAATATTTTTTTATATATTCTGTATCATTGCCATATAGAATATCCGCTCTACGTCTAAATTTTTCTTGTTCATCAAATTTTGTTTTAGAAGCTAAATCACTTGTTCTGCTGCTTGAATTATGTGCAGCCCCGCAGGTTCTTGTGTATCCTGACACTTCCGTACCGTCATTACGTGTATAACCACTAACACTATAAGTCCCTTTACACTCATTTTCATTTGTCATTTTTTATTCCTTTCTTACTCTTTTAAACAACATTATCAGGTTTAAATTACTTTAAACATCAAGCCTTACTTATTTTTATCTACCCCAAATCTATAATTTATATTTTCAGTATAAATCTTTTTACAGACATTTCAACCCAAGTACACTAAAAACAACCCTTTTTAGTATATCTAAAAATTGCAAAACAATGATTAATACATGAAT
>CAVEOW010000285.1:0-2526 GCA_963617295.1 bacterium
GAAATTGAAAGCTCGGCAAGTTGAACTTGAAACGTTGGATAAAAAACTTGATATGCGAATGCAAAAGTTGCAAACTCAATTGCAGGCGGCAAATACAGAATTGCAATCTTGCGACCAGTCATTACAGCAAGCAATCAGCAGATCATTTACGGTAAATTACGGCGGTTAAAAAGGAACAGATTGAAATGTTCCTTTTTTATTTGACAAATTGATTCTTCTATTTACAATTATAAGAATGAAGATAAATGTGTCAGATATTGAGAATAGTCCGAATAAAGCAAAAGAAGTAAAATTTTCGGAAATTTTTGAAGAATTCAACAAAACAATGCCTGTTGAAGCTGATTTAGTTGCTGCTGTTTTCGGACATTATGTAAAAATAACAGGCAACATAAAAGCTACGGTAAATTTAATTTGTGATGTGTGTCTAAAAGAATTTTCTCGTGATTTTGATATAAATGTTGAAGAATTCTTTACAAAAACAAAATTAAATGAAGAAGATTTTCAAGAGTTTGAAATTAAGAATGACGGCTTTATCGAGGATTTGAACGGAAAAGACGAGATAGATTTAAGAAATTTAATTTATCAATGCGTAAGTTTACATATTCCAAATAAAATTGTTTGTGATATAAATTGTAATGGAGAGGATAATCTTGAAAAATATTTAAAGAAAGATGTAACCGATCCGAGATTAGAAATATTTAAGAAAATAAAGATAGAAAAGGATAATTAATCATGGCAGTACCAAAGAAGAGAACAGGTAAAGCAGCACAAGCTAAAAGAAGAGCAAACTGGAAAGGTTCAGTACCTGAAACTACAATTTGTACAAATTGCGGAGCTACCGTGTTAACTCACACAGTATGTACGGAATGCGGAACTTACAAAGGTAAGACGGTAAGCAAAAAAGCAGCAAAAGTTGAAGAAACTAACGACGCTGAATAGTAATTAATAGTAGAAAATGGGGATATAAAGTATGACTAGGATAGCTATAGATGCAATGGGAGGAGATTTTGCTCCTAAGGCGATAGTAGAAGGTGCAGTATGGGCTGCAATGGAATATAATATTCCCATTGAACTTGTCGGGAAATTGTATGATATAGAACGTGAACTCGACAGAATAGACCAAGAAGGAATTGTTTGTTCATCAGGCGGATTGCTTCCTCCAAAAAGAATTAAAGTTAACTTGAGCAAGTTGGATATAAAAAAGACACAGGCTTCTGAAGTTATCGAAATGGGCGAAGCACCCGGACAAGCAATAAGAAAAAAGAAAAATTCATCTATTGTACTTGCAGTAAATGCGGTTGTTACAGGTAGCTCTGATGCTGTTGTTGCAGCTGGTTCTACCGGAGCAGCTATGGGTGCAAGTTTATTCGGATTAGGCAGAATTTCAGGAATTGAAAGACCTGCTATTGCAACTGTTCTTCCTACCATGAAAGGTCCGTTGGTTTTAATTGACTCCGGTGCAAATACGGACTGTACACCAAGTATGCTTTACCAATTCGGTTTAATGGGTTCAACATACGCAAAAACCGTTTTAGGTATTGAAAATCCGAGAGTTTCTCTATTAAACATCGGGGAAGAAGCAGGTAAAGGTGATGAACTTGCAAAAGAAACTTACAAGTTATTTGATGAAAACAAAGATAAGATTAACTTTATCGGTAACGCAGAAGGTAAAGAAATTTTCTTAGGAAATTCTGATGTAATTGTTTGTGACGGTTTCGTAGGAAATGTTACTTTAAAAACAATAGAAGGCGTTGCAAGAATGTTCTTCTATATGGTAAAACAAGAATTTTGCAGAGAATTTATTACTAAAATTATCGGACTTTTGATTAAACCGATATTGAAAAAAATGTATGCAAAAATTAATTATGAGGAATTTGGCGGAGCATTATTGCTTGGAGTAAAAGGTATTACCGTTATTTGTCACGGTCGTTCTTCTGCTTACGCAATTAAAAATGCGGTAAGGGTAGCTTATAAGGCAGTAGAATTAGGTGTAAATAAGAGCATTGCTTCCCACTTCGGAGAATAAAAATAAATGAGTATCCCTATTAAAATAGCCGGACTCGGGTTTTCTGTACCCAAAGCTGTAATAACAAATGATGATTTGTCTAAAATTTTAGATACTTCTGATGAATGGATAAAATCAAGAACAGGTATTGAAAAAAGACATGTTTTGTCCGGAAATGAAACAGTTGTACAGTTTGGTGCGCAAGCTGCTCAAAAGGCTGTAAAAGCAGCAAATTTTAACGTAAAAGATATTGATTACATAGTTGTAGCAACAAGTTTAGGTACAAACATCTTCCCCTCTACGGCATGTGAAATTCAAAGTGAAATAGGGGCTGATAATGCGGTTTGTTTTGATATATCCGCAGCATGCTCAGGTTTTATATATGCTATGGAGCTCGGTAGCTCACTAATTCAGGCAGGAAGTGCGAAATCTGTTCTTATAGTTGCATCAGAAGCACTTTCAAGATGTCTTGATTGGACAGACCGTGCAACATGCGTTTTATTTGGCGACGGTGCCGGAGC
>CAVEOW010000286.1:0-2523 GCA_963617295.1 bacterium
CTGAATGTACAATCGGTATCAAATTCTCTAAGCATCCAAATTCCGGAAGTAAAACTATCCGAAATGGAAGACATTTGAACTTTTTTATCAACACAATAATCAGCACCCGAAAGACCTTGTGCAAATCTTGCAAATTCAGCAGGTGTTTTTTCCGCCAAATTAAACTCCATACTGGCAACAACACAAGAAGAAGAAGTTATATTTAATGCACTGTTAGGGAATTCTTTACCGGTTTCTTTTGCAATATCTCTTGCTACGGAGATAGGTATATCTCCGAATTTTTGAGTAATAGAATAAGGATTATCCAATGCTTTTATTACTTCCGCCAAAATAAGTTTGTCCGATAAACCTTTTATTCTCGGCTCGGTTGCTATTTTGTACATATTATCAAGCACGGTTGAGCCGTCGTTAGAAGATTTATCCAAAAGAATTCCTCTTCTGTCAAGATTTTCAATTCTTTTTAATGAATCCCTGTCTAATTTAGACATAACAACATTCAATTGTTGTTGAGGAGTTAATTTTTCAGGCTTTGTTTTAGCCGCATTAAATGAAGGTATATATGCTTTTAAATTTTCACTGTTTGGGGTTTTTAAGTTTGAAGGCATTGAAACAGAAGAATTTACTGCTGATTTAACCTTTTTAGGGAAAGCAGCTTTTGAAAAATTCATATTAGGGAGAACTGATGTTATTCTGTTATTGAGCATAGAAATATATTACCTTCAATTATTAAAACAACCGAAGAAAGAAAAAATTGCCATTAAAACAAAAATTACTTTCAATTTGTTAACAATTAAAGTTGATTTTTACCCTCTTTTAAACCTCTGGCCCTGTCATAAAGTTCAAACTTCATATTAAGAGCTTTTGCCCTTGATTGAACATAATCAATTAATTCCATATAATATGCTGAAATAGTTGCTCTGTTAGTTTTATACCAAACATCTTCAATATCTAATGCAAGCCAGCGTCCGCCTGCTTTAAGCACACTGTCAATCCACATATCAATTTCTTTTCTGTTGTCGTTAACATTAGGAATAATAATGTATTTAGAGGTCATCAAACCATAACCGTCAGTGCAGGCATCGGCATACTTTTTCATATTATCCAATACCTTTTTATAAGCATTGACTCTTTTGACTTTCTTATAAGTTTTTTCGCAACCTGAATCTACGGAAATAACAACATTCATTAAACCTTTTTTGATTGCATTTTCAATTGCGGGAGAGAACTTTATTCCTGATGAATGTATTCTCATATTACTAAAACCGTATTCGGTAAGCAGATTTATTAAATCTTCAAATTCAGGAGCAATTGTAGGTTCACCACCGCCAAAAGAGACTTCTCCGCCCGGTTTTAAAATTCCTTTTTCTAACATTTCTTTTACTACAGGAACAGAGTTATAAGGCGTAATTTTTTCAAAAATGTGTCTGTTTTGAACTTCATAACAGTAAGTACATCTGCTGTTACATTTTATCCAATAGTTAAATTGCAAATAATTTATGTAATCTTCTTCATCCCAATCTTTTTCTTCAAGAAAAACGCAGCCTACGCAATTCGGCATTAAATCACCGGTTCTGTGTTTCTCTCTGTATATTCTTTTTTTATCAAAAAGAGCCTGCCAATCAATTGGTTCACCCGCATATTCATTTAATAAAGTAATTCTTCCGCTGCCGCTGTGGCAAGTAAAACAACAAGTTTCTAAGCGTGTATGCTCAAAATCCATTCCGTGTTCAATGTATCTGCAACTTAAATATTTCATTATTTATATCCCAATCTCTATATAATAGGTTACCATTATAATAAATGCCGGTCAAGAAAAGAAATATTAAAAATCTTAGGACTAAAGCTATTTTACAAATAGCAAAAGAGAAATAAAACAAATCAATCCGCAAAAAGATACGCACGAAAAAAATGCAATAATTTTCCAAAAGAAAGATATTTTTATTTTTTTATTGGAAAAATTCTTCTTCTCTTTTAGTGCCGGTTTAAAGCTCGGTTTAGAAACTCTTACCGAGAAATTATTATTTTCATCTGAATTTTGTTTTTTCTTTTCCTGCTCATATTTTTCTTTTAAGGAAACTTTTGATTTTTTACCCGTAACTAAAAGTTCAACGTCGTAGTTAAGTTTTAAGATATTAGCATTTGCACGTTTATGGTAAACACTATAATTAATTGCAACTTCAAATGCACGCTGTAAACACTCAAGAGCAGTCATTCCGTTCTTTTTTACTTTACCGGAGTGTGTGCTTTGATTTCCGTTCTTCTTTAGAAAATATAAATCTTCAATAAATTCTTTTTCTTGAGTATGACCGTTTGAATAATCTTTAAGTGTAGCAATCATTTCATCAAAACTACCTGTTTGAATGTTGTTTTGCTCCAACATATCTTTACAGATTTGTTCTCCAAAGCGTCTTGTTTGAGTCATGCATTGGTCAAAATACTCATCCTGATAAAGTTTTTCCGCTTCTGTTATAATTTCATATAAGTCTTTATTTACATTTTTAAAAAACTGAAAATTTGTAGCCA
>CAVEOW010000287.1:0-2484 GCA_963617295.1 bacterium
GTGTAGCTCCGGCTCTGGTTTTGTGAAACTTTTTAAAAAGTTTCCTCGTCCGGAGGACATAAAAATAGTTAAATTATTAATCAAAGGTCAGTCAGTGCCTGACAATAACAGAAAAATTATATTTGTTGGATTAAAACTCAAGTTATTATCTTATATATTTAATATTTTATAATACAATTTCGGTTTCATTTTTATAGGTTACAAATGCGAGTTTATTATTTGCTTTCTTTACATATTTTCGTTTTGTATAAATTATTGAGGTTTTAGAATTATCCTTTTGTGATGAAAATTCTTTTGTAATTTCTGCTGCTTTTAAAAGTACATCATCAGGAACTTCCTCTTTTACACCGTTAACTTTTACCAAAATATGAGCTCCTGCTGCATTCAGTGGGTGAAACCACAAATCCTCGCTTGAAGCAATCTTTGACAATATATAATCATTTTGTCGCTTGTTTTTACCCGTATAAATTTTAAATCCTTTATATTCAATAAATTCAACCTTTTCGGGTTTTTCTTTTTCACTGACTTTTTCTAAATTTATCTCGCTTAAAAGCTCTTGCAAATCATCATAATTATCAGTATTTTGGGCAAAAAAGATTATTTCTTCATAATATAAAATTTGAGAAGTTGTTTCTTGCATTAAACTTGTTGCATGTTCATTCGCACTTTTTGCCTTTTTATAAAGATTATAATAGCGATTTGCATTATCACTGGGGGAAAAATTTTCATCCAAGTCAATTTTTATTGTGTTACCCTCAAAATCAAATACATCAGCACATTTTTCACCTTGTTTTATATAATACAAATTTGCCATTATAATATCGGCTTTATTTTTATATTCAATTGCTTTATCAAGTTTATTAATTTGCTCAAGTTGTTTTTCTTTTAAAGTATTTAATTTTTTCAGCTGTTTTTGAGCAATAGAAAATATTTTATTCTTTAGGTGTTCTTTGATTGCAACAGTTTGATGATAAGAAAAATATTTATCTATCATTTCATTTATCGTTGCAACTTCAACAAAATTCGGCAATTTTATCAATGAATATTGAGAATAATCTTCACTGATACAGGGAGAATACCTTTCTTTAGATAAATAATCTCTAATCTTTAAATACATATCTTGTTTTGATAAATTTGTATTTTCCATGAACAGTTGTTTAACACTCGGAACCGTCAAATAATTATATTTTTGAACAATCTCTTGTACAAAGTTTTCACCGGTAATCTCTTTATCAAATGAGTCAAACGAAACTCTTAAAATATCTTTTTTCTTTTGCTTCGGAGGATATATATACGGCAAAAGCCCATATAATTCTCTTTCTCTGCTTTTTTCAG
Source organism: bacterium (assembly GCA_963617295.1). Taxonomy (GTDB): domain Bacteria; phylum Cyanobacteriota; class Vampirovibrionia; order Gastranaerophilales; family Gastranaerophilaceae; genus Avigastranaerophilus. The sequence goes on from CAVEOW010000287.1 coordinate 1,336, forward strand.
AGCTTACATTATGAGCACATCCTATTATTACATTAGTATCATAATTATACAAAATTACATTACTGTATTTGCCCATAAGCTCAATTGCAAGGCAAAGAATTGATTTTTCGTTAAGTTCATCAAAATATTCAAAGTATATTTCAAAAATTCTTTCGTTTTTGGGAACTTCAACCCTTAAAATTTTTGCATTCATTATATATTTACGCAGCAACATACAAAACATCGGTGCTGCTTTAGGAATAACAAAATTTCTTAACTTTTCGCTTTCTTCATTAATAAAACAAAGATGATAAAAATTAGGATTAAAATTTACATAAAATTTTCTTGTCTGTCCCAAATTTCTGATTGAAAACAGAAGTTCACTTCTTGACGGTTGTTGGATTTTCTGAATTTTACCGCCTAAAAATAAACTTTCGTTTTCTTCTTTAAATAACTTTAAGACTAATGAATCAAAATTTATCATAAGAATATTTTAATATAAAAAAGCAATGTATTACTACATTGCTAAAAAACGGTTATAGTTTATTACAATTTATGCATTTTTAATTTTCTGATTTAAGATTTTGTAAGAAGCACTGCAAGCAGAGTTAGCGGCAACATCTCTTAAAGAAGCGTTTGCTAAAGTTCCGCTTTCAACAACAGGTTTACCGCCTGAGTGGAGAAGATTTTCAGATCTTAAAAATCCGTTTGCAGAACCCATAATTGATCCTACCGTACCGCCTACTACAGCGTTTACAGCAGTTTCATGAGCCATATCTTTTAAATTAAATTCTTTATCATCAAAAGCACAGTCAATAGTGTAGTTTGCAGCACCTGAAATTGCACCTGTTTTAACACCTGTTTTAGCGGCATTAACTGCTCCTCTTGCCATGTTAGATACTCTTGAAGCACCTTGAACATAAGATGAACCGCCTGTTCCCATTGTAGCAACTGCTATGCTTCCTGTTACGGCACCTGAAAGTGCATCTCTTGCAATTTGTTTAACATCACTTTCATCACCTTTAATATTATTTGTTGCTCTATCAGCATATTTATAAACGGCTTTTGTGGTAGCTCCTGCTGCAGCACCAACAGCTGCAAGAACAAGTCCTGAAGCAGCTCCGCCTGTTGCTACGGCTACTAATGTTGCTGCCCCGATTGCCATTACAC
>CAVEOW010000288.1:0-2484 GCA_963617295.1 bacterium
ATATAAAACATTCAAAGCCAAAAGAGTAGAGGGAAAAAGCCTTAGATTTTCATGCTTAATTTTCTTAGGCTATGTATTCGGAATTTTACATAAGATATTATATAATCCAGATTTAGTTATAATCTTATATATTTTAAATATGTTGTTCCTATCAATAGATATGGGATTACACATTAAGTACAAGTATTTTAATAAACCAAAATCTGAAAATTAAACAATACAGACTAAAAAGATATATGGTTGCATTCTTATCAAAAATCAGTTGTAAGAGCTTCTGAACAGATTGACAGGTATTATTAAAAAAGATAGCGTTATTATTGAAAAATGATATCCGATACCTTAGCAAGTTAATGGAAGAGAGAATATAATGGTTGTTCCGATTCTGTTTGATTTCTGTGCATGAATTTCTCCTCCGTGGGCTTCAACTATTTTTTTACAGTTATACAAATCAAGGCTATAACCTATTTTTCTGAACTTATTTGAACAGGTTATATATTCGTCAAATATTTCGTTTATGTTGTCCTCTGTCTTATTGTAGCCATAATCAGTAAATGATACTTGAATATTATTAATATTATTTTCAACTTCTATAATGATTTTTGCGTTTTCCACGCTCTGTTCACACGCATTAATAATTAAATTATTTACAACTTTACCCATTTCTTCTACGTCCATAGGAACATCTGAAATATCGCCTTTTGTAACTAATTCAATGATTTGTTTTCTTCTTTCAATAAATTTCATTAATCTGTTACATTTTTCTCTAATCAATACAATCATAGAGTGTTCTTCTTTTTGCAATTCATTTAAGTTAAACTCATTATTATATTTTAACATCAGATTTTCACTTATATATTTTAAATAATTTGATGAAATTAACAATTCCTGAATAACATCTGCCATCTCGCTGTTAAGATTTCCAAATTGTCCGTTTAGCAACAGTTCCAGTACTTGTATGTTTGAGCGAAGCGGATTTTTGAAATCGTGGTTTAGAATATCTACAAAAGTTTCCTTTTGTATTTCACGCTTCAATTCTTGAGTTATATCTTGTAAAATTATCGAAAATCCTTTTATTTTTTCATTTTTTTCCTTTATTTTACATATATTTATATTCATCGGAATATCATTAATTATCACTTTAAAAAATATATGGTTATTATTTGATAATTTAAAATGTTCAAAATGTTTTTTTACTTTCTTAAAAACGTTGCTCGGAATCAAGCTTTCAAGTGAAAAAATGTTATTTTTAAATTCAAATCCGGAATTTTGAGATAAAATATTTAATTTCTCATCAGTGATAATAATGTCACTTCCTGCATAGTTAAATATGTGAGTAAACACCTCATTCATAAAATAGCGATTATTATGTTGTAAAGTAGTTAATTCCATATTGCCTATTTCTGATTACATATTCTCGTACTATATAATCTATACCAAATCGGCAAAAAATATATTACCCGAGTGGGCAATATCCATGGGCTATTTTCCAATACAAAAATTATCAAAAATATTGTTCAAAATCTCGTCAGTAATTACTTCTCCCGATACTTCCGAGATATACATTAATGCAGATTTTATATCAATAGAAATTAAATCTTGAATTTCTCTATTTTCTGCTGCAATCAGTGCATTTATAAGTGAATTCTTTGCTTCTGTCAAACATCTTTGTTGGCGTTGATTTGTAATGAATTCAACTTCGGTTAAATTTTGGCTTATCACGGCATATTTTATTTTTTGTTTTAATTCTTCTAAATTTTCACCCGTTTTTAATGATATGCAAACTGCTTCATCATCTGTATTTGAAGTTAAATCTGCTTTCGTTGCAACTTTAATATATGTTTTATCGCCTAATGACGAAAATATTTCTTCATCATCAGGAGTAAAACCCTCGTTTAAATCATATAAAAACAATACAACATCTGCTTCTTGAACATATTTTTTTGAATAGTCTATACCGATAGCTTCAACTTCATTTATATCCTCATCATCCCTTATTCCTGCGGTATCAATAATAGTCGTTGCAATTCCGTCTATATCAAGAGTTTCTTGTATAACATCCCTTGTTGTACCGGCTATATTCGTTACAATAGCTCTATCTAAATTTAGCAAAGCATTAAAAAGTGATGACTTTCCGACATTCGGACGTCCTGCCAAAACAATTTTTATCCCTTGTCTAAAAATATTAGAACTTTTTGAAAAACTTAGGATATAGTTTATTTTTTCTATTATACCCTCAATTGTACTTTCAATATAAGGATATTCAGGTTCCGCAACGTCTTCCGGAAAATCAACGGCAGCAATAATTCTTTGCATTAAGGTCATGATTTCTTGTCTGATTTTTGATATTTCAACAGACAGCTTCCCAAACAGGTTTTTTGCACTTGTAACAGCAAATTTTTCCGTTGGAGCCTGAATTAAGTCCAAAACCGCCTCAGCTTGAGATAAATCCATTTTACCGTTTATAAAAGCACGCTTTGTAAACTC
>CAVEOW010000289.1:0-1395 GCA_963617295.1 bacterium
CCGCATTAATCATAATTGTATCATCTGTTGAAATACCGAATGTAAATGTTGACGGAACTGCAACACGGATATTACCCTTTGATAATGCTCCTCTCAAATCAATATCGCAAGTCATCGGTTCAAGAGAAAGTATCGCATAGTCTTGAATAAGCGGAATTACAAATGTACCTCCGCCGTGAACGCAGTGTGCGGTTTTATTTCCGATGGTTTTACCGTAAACAACAATAATTTTGTTTGACGGACAACGTTTATATTGATTTGCAATAAACACAAATGCGGATAAAATTACAAGTGCTATTGCAACATAAATCATAGCAAACATTTTATTAATTCCTTTCTATATATAGTACATTATTTTTATAATCAATTACTTTTATTTGCTCAAATGCCTTAATTTCTTCATCTGAATTATTGAAAGCAGGTAAAACAGTCAACTTTTCATTAATAACAATTTCTATTTGACCGCTTGATTTTGGTTCAAATGATGAATATGCTTTTCCTGCAGTTCCGATTGATTTCGAGAAATCGATTTCAATTTTTTTATTTAGTTTTTTTGAAACAAAAAATAAATAAGAAGAAAGCAACATTAAAAATACGCCAAATAAAACAGCGTAAACAGAGGACATAAGAACGGTTAATTCAAATTGTTTTACGCATGTTAAACCCATCCAACCAAAACCCATAAAGAAGGCTAATAATGATTGGATAGAAATAAAGTTAAAAGAAACATCAGAATCAAATTCAGTATTAAAATCTGTAATTACTTCACTATCTCCGCCCGTAAAGTAGAACACAACAACTTTTAAAACAAAAAGCACAGTTGAAATTATTGCGACATAAAACATTACATCAGAAAAATTTTGTAAATAGTCCATAGCAACTCCTTTCAAAATCATAATACAGATTTTTTCACCAAATTACAAGAGAAAGAATTTAATATAAATAATCAAAAAAGAGGATTCTATTATAAATCCTCTTTTTAACCGTGCCACTACCTATCGGCATATATAAAGTTGATTTTCGGTAATAATTTCTCCTTTAAAAGCAGTTACACCCGCAACTTACACCTTATTGCTGCTACGTTCCCGTCCTGACAAGGTTCGGTGGGTCACGCCATAACCGATTTTAATATCAACGATTTTATTACCGTCCACCGCCTTCACATAAGTCTCACAGTAGGCTCTGCACCTCGCTATGCGTTCGAGTCGAGAGATCCGCAATGTCCCCGTGGAGCACGGCAATATAATATTAGCATGAATATTTTACGACTTCAATTTTTGAACTAAAACCCGATTTTCTTCTTTGTCTGAGCGGTTTCTGTTTTATATTCATTGCTTTTTGGTTTTTCTTCGGTAGATTCTTTTATTGCTTTTTCATAATCTTCAAATGCAATAT
>CAVEOW010000289.1:1405-2479 GCA_963617295.1 bacterium
TATCTCTTCTTAAAGCATTTAATGCAGCCTGTTTTGATATATTGCAAATAGAGCTGTTAGAATATCCGACAAGCATATCCGCTATTTTATTTAAACTTTCTTCATCAGCCAAGAGATTTTTTCCCTTAGATAGCGGGGTTAAATTTTTTATAACTAATGCTCTTATTGCATCTTTATCAGGTACGTCAACAAATATTTTTGATTCAAATCTTCTTCTTAAAGCCGGGTCTAAAATATTATATTTATTTGTTGCCCCGATTAAAATTACATTTGATTGTTTTGCATTATCAATTGATTGCAACATTGTGCCAACCTGTTTTAAATCTTCTGCTTCACGTCCTGATGTTCTGTCAAAACCTAATGTATCAATTTCATCCATAAAAATAAGGCATGGCTTATCAGTTAGTGAAGAAATTTGTATTGCTTCATCAAAAGCAGCTTTAATATTTTGTGAAGTTTGATTTATATATGAAGAACCGGCTTTACTTATATTTAATAAATATAAAGGTGATTTTACTTCTTGAGAGAGAGCTTGTGTTATGTAAGTTTTACCGCACCCCGGAGGTCCGTATAAAAGTATAGCTTTTGGCATTTCTTTTCCGTATTCTTCAAAATCAACCGGTGCTTGCTCGGGGTTGTTCATATATTGAATAATACCTTCATTCAAATCTCTTTTCAATTTATCCATGCCGGCAACATCCGAAAAACCGTTAGGTGAGTTCTTAGATGGTTTATATTCTTCTAAGAATGAATTTTTAGAGAGTTTAGAAGATGCTTTTTGTTGTGATTTTTGTGCGGCTTGAGGTTTTTGCACATTTGAATTTTGATTAGAATTTAAAGGCGTTCTTATATCAACCCCGTTTTCATCAAACTGAGGAACAAAAAGTTTTTTGCCTTCATCTGCTTTCTTTGAATCAGGTGTATCATCAACCCATTGGCTTAATGCCGAAATAGTTTCAGCTCTCCAATCATCAGTATCTGAATCTCTTTTAACAAATTCATCCTGATAAGAATCAATTTCACGCTTAGCAAAATCAAAACCGTCAAATGTTACAGAAATAAACGCCGTAAGCA
>CAVEOW010000290.1:0-2477 GCA_963617295.1 bacterium
ATATAGAGAGGCTTATGGGTCTTATTATAATTCGGAATGGGTTCAATATCGAGGAACAAAAAGAGATTGGCAAGGTGTTTTAGGGCAAAAAATACCAAGATTTGATAACAGGATTATTGCAAAATGTCGGCTTTTGCCTAAGCGTAATGTATGTAGTGCGGATACGATTGAAAATATTACATTTACATTGTTAATGAAATTAAAAAATTTAAGATTTACTGATAATGAAACGAATGAGTTAAGGCAACTTGCACCTTACGAAATAAAACAAATATATGATAATAAAATTCCGGATTGGGTTGAAAGTTTAAATATCATAAGAAAAGACAAGACTAAAAACCCGAGCTTTACTGTTACAAAAACTGATATTGAGAAAGTTATAGGTAAAAAAATCATAAAAGAAAAATTAGAACCGTTTAAAGTAAATATTTCAGGTCGTTCATCTTTTTGCCGTCGTGCATGCCAAATTATGACCGACATCATTCTTTCCGGAAATAACCCCGAAGAATTAGATATTGAAAAATACACAGATAAAGCAGGAACCCGCAACGGAATTACAAAAGAAGAAATACAAGAAATGCTTAAAAACATTGGAGATATTAATAATCTCTATATTGGCGATAACAGAACAAATTTATATGAACTGTCACAAAATGCAGAAATAGAAAGTGATATCTTGATTGGAAATATTACTAATCCTGTGGTAAGAAACAGGTTACAAATATTTAAAAATACCTTAAATGATTTAATATCAAAATATGATAAACCTGATGAAGTTATATTTGAATTTGTTAGGGATAGAGCAGATAATTCTTTATTCGGGAAAATAAAAGCAAAGGCGAATGAAGATTATATCAAGAAACAAGAAAAAGAGAACGAACAATTAAAAAAAGAATTAGAAGAATCAGGCAGCTATTCTTCTACTAATTTTATAAAATGGAAATTAGCCAAAGAACAAGGTTTTCTATGCGTATATAGCGGAAAGAGAATTGGAGTTAGTGATTTGGATTTTTGCCAAATTGACCATATTTACCCTCGTACGGATATGGGAAATGATGCACTTTATAACAAAGTATTATGCTATTCAATTGAAAATCAAAACAAAAAAGGAAGAACTCCTTATGAGTGGTTATCCTCCGATAAAGAGAAATGGGCAATTTATACAAATCGAATTATTGATATAAAAACACTGGGAAAGAAAAAGAAAAGTCTGCTTATTTCGCCCCCTGAAAAATGTGAAAAACTTATAGAAAATTATAACGGACTTGCAGAAACAGCACAAGTTGCAAAGATCTCAAGTGCTATTACTCACTTGCTTTGCGGATGGGGAATGCAAGTAAAAGGAGAAAATCGACATGTCTTTGTCGAAAACGGTTCTGCTACCGCAAAAATAAGGAATATATATAAACTAAATTCTCTTCTTGGTGATGACGAGAAGAAAAACAGGAATAATCCTAAACACCACGCATTAGATGCCATTTGCATAAGTTATGTGCGAAATTTAAAACTTGATAAAGAAAAACATAAATATATTGTTGAAGGATTATATAAACCTTATGTTGAACAAAAAATTAACGAACTTATGCCTATACCATATACTCATAAGAAAACTTTAAAATCCAACTTAAGACCATTAGAAACCATATATGGAAAAAGGATTATTGGAGATAAAACCTTTATTACCTCTAAAATCAGCATTGAAAAAATCAAAAAAGAGGAAAAATCAATTAAGACAATTGTTGACAATGTTATTAAAAATGATTTACTAACAAAACTTGAAAGTAATATGTCCAACGAGGAGTGGATTAATATGCTTCAAAATTATGTTCACCCAAAGAAACGTACCTTTGTAAAAAGAGTATTAACCACTGTTTCTGAGGGGATAATAGAAACAGATGAAAACGGACATGAAAGAATAGGTGAATACTGCGACTTTGGCAAAGATAAGACAAAAGGTCAATTTAAACACTCAAAAGGTCATAAAGGACAAATCTTATATTATGACAAAAAAGGTTCCGTAAGAGTAATGCCTATCTACTCAAATAAATCAACAAAAGATTCAAAAGAAAAATTGTTAAATTCCGGCTGTAAACTTTATAAAGGAGGGGAAATGTTTACATCAGGCTGTTTAATCAACATTCCAAACGATTTTATGTCCGGTGCAATTAAATATCCAAAAGGAATTTATAAACTAAGAACGATAAAGTCTAATGGAACTATTAATATAGAAAATAATATAGGGCAAGAAATTTTAACAAGTGCAAAAAATCTTTCTATTGCAGAATTTACAAGACTAAAAATATAATTGACATTTTAAAATAAAACATTAAAAGAAGTATATGAGCTATCATATACTCCATATTACCAAGAACGGAAGTTATATCTCAATAGATAAAGGACTTTTGTTTTGTGAAATAAAATCAACAGGAGAAATTTACAAATTGCCTATTGCAGACATAAAGGCGGTTGTTGTTTGC
>CAVEOW010000291.1:0-2438 GCA_963617295.1 bacterium
CCTTCAATAAGTTTATAAAGTGCGTATCCCGTCAAAATACAGCCGTAATTATTACCTGCCCATAGCCCTATTATTCCTACATCAAAGAAATTATCTAATGAGCATTCTACATTTTTATCTGTTGATAAATTTTGAAAATTCTTAAAAAAGTTATTTCTTCCTGCATTATGATTTAACGGTTTCCAAATAGTTTTATTAACACTCTTTTTTGCAACTGAAAGCGGAATTTCTTTTACTTTTTTTGCTTTATTTTTAACTGAAGAGAATAAGAAATCTCCCTTATCATTATTTATAAGAATTAAGCTTGTTCCTTTTTTATCGTCCAAAGTTTCATCATATTTTGATATTCCCCACCAATCAGCAATTGTGATATCCGCTTGACGAGGTAATTTTGCAAATTTACAAGGAGCACACGACAACCTGTTGAAGAGTCCTGTATGAAAACCTCTTTCAAAAGAGTTTGTATCTGTATTTTCTCTGATAATTTCCCCGTTTGAAGTCGTAACAGATAAGTAGTCACTTCTCCAATTTAATTCTTTATCTCTAAAATTAATTTCTTTTACATCTTTGATATCAAAATGTTCATCTAAATATTTTCTAAAGGTCTTATAAGACGGAACCCCGTGACATAGCAGTTCAACAGTGTATAATTTTTCATATTTAACATTTTCTAAATATGTATTTAATCCTGCAACTTGACAAGGTGTTCCTGTGAACAAAACATATTTATCAATTTCTAACAGGTGTTTTATTTGCTTATAGCAATTTTCAATATTACTTTGGAAATATTTTGAACCTCTTAATTTGTCTAAATCAGTTGCGTTATCAATAATAATATGCGAAACAGAAAAATCATCATTATAAGCTGCACCGCAAATACATCCGCCTAAATTCAGAATAAAATCGGCAAACAAGGTAAATGCACCACCTGATGAACTTTTCTTCCTTATTTCATCTTCTGCCATTAGTGCAAAACATTTAGGATTTTGGGTATTCGTATCTTTAGAAGAACAAATCGGACAAGCTAAAAGGCAAAACCCGCATTTTATACATTTATCTTCATTTACAATCGGATATAAAAAACCTTCTTCATTCTCAACCATTGAAATAGCCTTAACAGGACATTTATTATAGCAGCTCCAGCAGCCAAAACATTGGTGTTTATCCAATTGAGAAATATTACCCATTTATCCTCCTTTTAAAATGAAAACCTAAAATTGTAATTATCTTGAATTTTTCGTAATAACTTTTTATTGAAAAAAAATATCTTTTAGAAAATTAAGAAAACAAAAACCAATTAGGGAATAGTTTTATCTTCTTGCATATTCTTATCTGCTTTTTCTGACCTTTAGTGCATTCGGATTTATCAATCATTTCTAAATCTAAATCAGTCAATACAATTTCTCTCAAATGCTTATATTGTTTGCATTTATACTTAAATGAATACGGTTTTTCAATATATCTTGAAATATAAAACAACATATATTTAAAATATGACTGCTTATAAAACTCAAAACAATTATGTTGACTAATAAGATTTTTAACTTCTGCAAATATATCTTTTAATTGTATATTTATATTCCCGTTAGACATAGTAATACCGTTGAAATTCTTACGATAAAAAATTAAATAATCATCAACAATTGAAATAATATCAGCGTGAACTATCACTGGAAAAAATATTAAATGATCCTCTAATATTCGATATTTTGAACTTCCTGTATAAAAATTATCAATAAATGATTTTCTTATAAGTTTATCCCAAACCCAAGGTACGAATATTTGAAACAAACTATTTGGGTAATCTTTCGGGCAAAAGGTTTTGTTGTCTTTGATTATATTGTAATTTATTCCGTACTGTTTTTTTGCGTTTTCCACTGTACCTACAAAACTGTACGAATTACACACCGCCACGTCAGAACCGTTTTCTTCCGCACTTTTGTACATTTTTTCAAGCATTTCGGTAGAAAAAATGTCATCACTATCAAGAAATATTATATATTTGCCATTAGCATGTTTATAACCGTTATCTCTTGCAGCTCCTGCACCTTGATTTACTTGCGATAGAATTTTTATACGATTATCATTTTTTGCATACTCTTCTAAGATTGAAAGAGAATTGTCGGTTGAACCGTCATTTACACAAATTATTTCGATATCTTTTAATGTTTGACTTATAAGACTGTCAATACACTCTTTAAGATATACCTCTGCATTATATACAGCAACCACTACCGATACGAGAACTTTATTTTCCATAACAGTCTTTTTTTCCAAACTTTTTACAATAACTTAAATTTAAAAATCTGAACTTAAAATCATTTTTGGTTAAGTGCAATGAAAACAAATTTTTTCTTTCAGCTTTAAATCTGTAACAATAACGCATTATATAAGGATGTTTATATATCTTTGATAAATTATTAAGTTCCTTTTTTGTT
>CAVEOW010000292.1:0-2435 GCA_963617295.1 bacterium
TTTATCAACAGTATCAAGAAGAACTGTTTTTTCATCTTTCAACAAATATGAATTATATGAAACTCCTCTTGAAATCGGAAATACATTTTCAAAAAGTTCAAGGCGTCTGTCATTGACCCCAAGGAAGAATAAATCCTCAGTTATTTTTTTTGTATTGTGCATTATAAAATTCTCCTTATTATTAAAGTACTCTATAAACCTCTTTATCAGTTACAACTATATCGCATTTTTCATCATATACGTCAGGATAAACATTATCAATAAATAAATCCGAAAAAACAAGAACTACTTTTGTCGGATTATGTTTAAGTTTTTTTAAAAATCTGTCATAATAACCTTTTCCGTATCCTATACGATAACCGTTCTTATCTGCACTAAGAGCAGGAATTATAATTAAATCAATGACGGATAAATCATCTATTGCAGAAGTTGACGGCTCAAAAATACCATATTTATTTTTTACCATGTTGCCATTTGAATAAGGACAAACAAGCATTTCTTCACCTGCAACCTTTGGAACATACCAATTCTTAGACGTATCTTCAAAGTAATTTGTCGTAACAACTTCATTCGAGAATGAATAATAACAAAAAATATTCTTTGAATTTTTATATTCCTCAATAGAAAATAAATTTTGCTTTATTCTATCACTTAAAGTGATAATTGAAATCGATTTTCTTATTTCTTTCGCTCTCTGTCGCAAATTTTCTTTCATAACTCTATTAAAACACAAATAAAAAGTTTTTATCAAAATATTATAAGTAAAATATAATATACTCTTAACAAGTCTGAGTTTATGATAAAATTTATTTATGAATGATAAAAATATAATAGGTTTCTGGGGATTTCCTCATCCTCAATTAATAGCAAAATATAAAGCATTATATCCGAATGCTCAATGGGTAGATTTTGACATTGATTACGGGTTTAGCAAACAAAATATTTTACCGGACTCTTATTGTACAATCATTAAAAATATTATAAATTGTGCTTTTCATTACAAAGATAATTTAATTATAATTCTTGCTCCAATCGGAAAAGATAAATGTGATAGCGGATGGTTCGCATTCGAGGTTTTAAAAGATTTAGGGTTTAACATCGTATCTTCTTTATTTGAAGAAAAAACATATAAACGAGAAGTAAAAATTTCAACATCAAATCTTCCTCTAAGACAGAAAGTTGAATTAATTACAAAAGGAATTTATGATGAAGACAATTTAAAATTGGAGCAATGCCGTGCCAAGTTCGGATTTTGGGGAGTTCCGCCAAACGACTTATCTATATTAGAGTTATTCCCTGATGAAACACACGTATATGGATGGACTCGCTGTGTAGAAGCGATGACTCCTGCTGATATAGAACTTGAAATGCATATAGACAAAGATGTCCCAACAGTATTTTATTCTCAATCATTTTGTTCTAAAGCACAATTAGCGAAATATTTGGCAGATAAATATAACGGCCTTTATATAGATATTGATGATACGGTTACAAATTCCACCAGAGCCAAAATAGAAGCATTTTTGAGGTTACGATGATGAACAAAACCGCAAATATAGTTCTTGATGCAGGTACAACCTGGTCAAAAATAGCAGAAAATTCAAGTTCAAATTTAATGCAAAAATATGCACAATATATGGTAAAAACACAAAACGGTTTTAATTATTACGTTATTCCGTCGAGTGAACTCAAGAATATCAACTTTAAATTTGACAAAGCAACAGGACACATGTCACTAAGTATGCTTAATGATAAAAAAGATTACGAAAATGAAGTTATTGCATTAATAAACGGTTTTAGAAAACACGTAAAAGAAGATGCCGTTATATTAGATATGGGAAGCAGAGATTCAAAGTGGGCTCAATTTAAAAACGGTAATTTTAAAGATTTGGATTGGAACAGTTCTTGCTCCAGTTCAACAGGTGCAACAATTGAAATGCTTTTAAAATTTTATAATACAAATGTAAAAAGCCTTAAATTCTCGGAAGAAAAATATGTTATAACCTGCGGAATTTTTGGACTCGAAAAAATTATGGACGATATAGCAAAAGGGTCTAAAGCGGAAGAAGCAATTTCTAAATTTATTCACGGGATTGCATTTAACGCATGGACTTTTGCTAAAAAACCCGATAAAATATACTTGTCGGGAGGTTTTTGTGAAAATCAATGTTTTCTTGACTCTTTAAGTAAATATTGCACCGTAATACCTCTCGGAAGATTTTTATTATGCGAAGGATTACTTTAAAAATGTAAATATTTTAGCAAAAAAATTTTTTTTCAATTTTTCTGATGAACAAGAAAGAGGAACAGTATGATAATAGGTAATAATAATCTAAAAAATACATCTTTCGGTCAAATTTTTGCTATTTCGGCAACTGACTCCCAATTTAAAGAATTACATTCTATAGTACGAAACTCATCCGGTAAATATGGTC
>CAVEOW010000293.1:0-2431 GCA_963617295.1 bacterium
TTAGTTAATAAAAAATGGTGGAGCGGATTATGGTAAATTGCTATACAACAGGTTTGTCTAATGGTACAACATGGGTAAGTGGTATAAATTATAATATTACTCCCGGTTCATCTTCTATTTCTGATTATTCAATTTTTTCAGGTAATAATACTACTACTTCAAGCTCAACAAAAACTTCAAAATTGAATAACTATATAACATCAGTAGAAGGCATGGTTGCAACTTTTGGTTGTACTGTTGATGAGGCAATCGCAAATTTAAATGTTCCTGATGAATATGTTGATGATATAAAAGCTCATTTTACAGCAGGTACTGATAAACAAGAAAAATTCATTGAATTTTATATGAACGCAAATCCTAATGCAACAAGAGCAGATGCAATTAAAGCATATAATAATAGTGAATATAGAATAGACCAAGATGGTCCGACTTTATCATATGATAATTATACACCTGATCAAGCACTTTTAGATGATGCTTCACTTGATATAGCTGTTGATAGACTTTACAATTCCAGAGAATGGAAGAATGAGTGGATTGGGACTTGGTTTAAAGACCGTGATGAATCAGTATTTGAAGAATATTTAGTTACAAATCAATATTCATCTGAAAATATTGTTGCAATTGCTTCTACATTCAAGAAAAAATATGAAAGTTTAAGTGATGTATTAGACTACACATTCAAAGGTAATGATAAAAAAAGAAATGAATATCAAACAATTTATGCGAAAGCATTAATTGAACAAATTAAAGCAGGTAATGAAGATGCAATTAAATTAGTTTGTGAAGAAATTAAATCAAGCGGTCAAAAACATGGTTTAGTTGAAGCATTTATGGAAAATGCAGATTCAGAAACTCTTAAAATTGTATATAAGAACTATTCTGTAATTAACGGCAAAAAGAAAAGTTTCATTGACAGAATTAAAGATATCTTTAAAGGTGATCAGGAAACAAAATATGTTAAAGCTATAGAAGATGCACACACTAAAATTCAATAATAGTTTATTAATACAAAAAAAATCAGGGTTCAAACCCTGATTTTTAGTTTATAAATTTTGCAACATCTTCCATTTTTAACGGTGAATTTTCGTAAATAATTTTCCCTCTAAGTCTTTTTAGAGATGATATGTCATATATATTTGAATATGAAATATCTAAATCACCGTCTATGTAAGTAATATTACCGAGAGATTTAATTTTTGAATCCGTAAATCGTACATCTCCTCTGATTTCTTTTAACTTGCCGGTATCAATGATTTCGGAGTACGAAAAATCTGCATTCCCGCCAATTAATTCAAGGTTAGATAAATTTTTGACCTTAGAATCGCAGAAAAATGCACTGCCTCCAATTTCTCTTAATTTGCCTGATTTTTGAACTTTTGAATTTGAAAAACTTGCATTTCCTTTAATTACCTCTAAATTCTTTAAGTCCGTAATTTGAGATTCCTTTTCACCGGAATAAAAAACAAACATATTATTTATTGCCTGTAAAATTGTTAAACTGGGGGATATTTTTCTTTAAGTTTTTATAAAAAATTTAGAAAAAGGAGGAAAATTATGCGTTCCATTACACATTTAAACATTCAATATGCTCACAGATTTTTAAATTACGAAGGTGAAGCCCAATATTTACACGGACATACAGGTCATTTAAGGATAGAAGCAGAGGGCAATGTAGATAAAAGAACAGGTTTTGTTGTTCCTTGTAATCAAATAAAGAAAACGGCGTGGGATTATCTTCAAAATTTTGACCACGCATTAATATTGCAAAAAGAAGACCCCCTGTTACCTTTTGTATTAGAAACGTATGAAAAGCAAGGAATAAAAGACGGCGTAAGTACAAATAGAAATATTGGTCATCCTATTGATAATGAATTGGCAAAAGCCTATCCTCAAAGCCGATTGGTAGTTGTTGAAAAGCCTGCAACTTGCGAGAATATGATTGAAATTTTCTATTCGCTATTGAAAGATTCATTCAACATAAAGAAAATGGAATTTACGTCAGGTGATAACAGTGCTTGTTGCAGTTATTAATTAAAGAGAAATGCAGGTTTAATAATCTGCATTTTTTGTATATTAATGTGTTTTTATATCGGATAGTTATCCGAGAAATTCTAAGAATCATTCATTATTTTTTTTTAAGCAGCGATTACTGTCCCAACCGTTGTTGCGGAGTACATAGAGTCAGAAAGAAGTGCCAAAGTTAAAAAATGCTATACCACTATTTCTAATGCTATGACAATGGCACCGGTAATGGGTGCCGAAATGGATTTTGCAGTAATGGATTCTAATACTGCTTATATGAAAGATTGGTTTGATTCATACCTTAAACCAAATTTTTCTGCAACTAAGGTTTGCTATAATACAAATGGTTGTTGGAATAATGGTCATACAAAATTGAAAGATGGTACAATTGAAGAATTTTCACGAT
>CAVEOW010000294.1:0-2428 GCA_963617295.1 bacterium
GTATAAATGCAATTCAATAATCGCTTAATGAAAAAATTGTACAAGTTAATAATAGTCGTTTGTATGCTTGAGTGTGCATACTTATTTGCTCTTCCGATTATTGTGAATAAATTTTTGGAAGCCGACTATTTACAAAATATTATAAGCGACCAAACAAATGCAAAATTGGATTATTCAAATGTTAGAGTAAAAACTCATTTTCTGCCTGCAATATCCGTATCTGCCGATTTAATGATGTTATCGGATAAAAATACGGAAGAAATTTTTATTAATACTTCAAATACTAAGGCAACTTTAAAACTGTTGCCTCTAATAAAGAAAAGAATACAATTTACGGACTTATCGGCCGATTTATTTAATTCAAACATAATTAAAGACAAACAAGGTAATTATAATTTTCAAAAATTATTTCCGTCGAAAAATAAAAATAAATTTAAGTTTATTTTTAAAAATTCAAACTTAAACATATCAGAATTAAATTTGAATTTTAAAGACGAGTTTTTGAATAAAGATGTTGCTCTTAATACCGAATTATTAAATCTTGATTTTAATTCAAAAAAACACAATTGCAATTTAATTACAAAAGGTTCTATCATACAAGACGACAAAAAAAGTGATTTTGATATAAATATAATATCCGAATTTCCGTTTTCTAAAAAAATCAAAGCAAATATGCTTAAAGGTGATATCAAAGCATACGGCATTGATTTAAGCACTTTGCAACCGTTTATAAAAGAATACTTAGATAATAGTTTAACAGAACTTTCAGGTCTTATTGAATTCTTCCAGCTCTCATCAACAATAAATGATGATAATGAAAACAGAGTAATTTTAAATACAACGTTAAATGATGTTATTTATTCAAGAGCAGGGTGGGGAAATAAGGTTATTGCAAAAGGTGCAAATAAATTTAACGCAAATCTTGAAATAAGTGACGGGTTAATTGAAATTAAAAATTTTGGTTATAATGCAAATCAAGTAAGTGCAAAGGCTGACGGAACGGTAAAACTTGCAAAAACAGTTGAACTTGATATCAATGTTGATGTTCCGAAATCAAAAGCAGAAAATATTCTTCCTTTATTACCGCCAAACTTACCGCCTGAACTAAGGACTACCGAAAAGGCAAAAATGTACGAGGTCTATGGTGATGTAGAGGGGAAAGTTAATGTAAAAGGTAAATGCCCGAAACCTGATATAACAGGTTACATAAAGGCAAGGAATGTTCATGTTTTAGATAAAGCATTCCACCACACTCATAAAGGAACTTTAGATTTTGTATTTAACAAGCGTACAATGGATATGGATATTTTTGTTGAGCTGGAAGACAAACAAAATACCAAAATAACCGGTTATACATACTTATTTAGAGAGGGCTTAAACCACGTTTTTGTTAAAACTACAAATAACGTGGATTTCCCTATTGCTCAAAAAATACTTGTTCCGATTGCTAAAGTTTTTAATATGCAGCTTGGCCCTCTTTTTGAAATGGACATAAAAAAAGGCAAAGGGCATGTTAATCTTGAGGTTTTAGCGTCAATAGAAGAAGCACACATAAAAGGGTCCAGTTCATTTGACCATGCACAACTTACTTACAACGGTTTATTTGGGGAAGTAAAAGACGGAAAAGGACGGGTTGATTTTAATGATGACATTATTTCTTTTAAATCCGAACGTGCATTTGTGAAAAATAATCCTTTAGAAATAGAGGGAAAAGTAAAAATCAACGAGAACCTTGATTTTAATATTTCAACACCTGTCGCTCAAGCTGATGATGTGCTTGAAATAATAAATAAAAGTGAACTTCTTAAAGATGTAAAACAAGGTGTTGCTATATTGACGCACGCCTCTGGACCTATCAGATTATTTGTTAATATTAAATCTAAAATAGTTCCCGTTCCGTACGGGCATGCACCGCTTCCGCCGGAAGAAGCATTTGAAGATATGAAAGTTAAAGGTGCCGTTTATCTTTTTGGTGATGAATGTAAGATAGAGGGATTTTATACTCCTATTGAAAAAGTAAAAGGAATTGTTAATTTTACGGAAACACTTGTTAATTTGCAAGGGTTAACAGGCATTGTCGGCACATCTCCTTTAAAAATTGACGGACAAATATTAACGGATATGGCAACAAAAGTTCCTGATGTAGATATTGTCATCACAAGTAAATCCGTAAATCTTAAAGATACAATTAAGTTCTTAACAAAATCTTATCTGTATCCGAAAGAATATCCCGATTTATCATTGTTATATGATATTGCGTCAAAACACGATTTATATTTCAAATATAAGGCAAAATCTATTGATTTTCTTACTGATAAAGCCTATGCCGTGATGAATTTTATTCCTGATAAAGCTGATAATCCGATTAAAGCAAAATCGGGTAAGGTTGTAATGGAGAATGCAAAAGTAAAAGTTAACGATGTAAGTG
>CAVEOW010000295.1:0-2420 GCA_963617295.1 bacterium
TCCCTCAAATTGTCCCATTAATGACGGGATTGCAAAATGAGGACTTATCGGCATCCATTGAGGAACAAATAAGTATAATATATTCATTTTTTATCCTTTTTTTATCAATATAACGTGATTTTTCGGATATCAAAACATATAAATATATGAGAGGTAATATTAAGAAAAGTTAAGATAATATATACTCAATATATCAATTTTCAATAACGAAATGTTTTTATATATTTGAAACGAGGGTAAAAAAATGAAACTTGATAAAGTTAGAGTACGAAACAGGCAAAATGATAATAACGATTCAAGAACAAGTAACAACGGAAGCAGTTCAAGTTCAAGAACCTCTGAATCTACTACATCGAGAAACTCTTATGCTACAAGAACTAACAATCAAGGCAGCAGTGCATCTTCAATATCAATTTTTGGAGAAGAAGATAATGATACAACTTCAAGAGCAAATGAAATAAAATTATACGGAAGAAGCAGACAAATTGCTGAATTAAACAGTATGGCACAAGGTGCTAACCAAGAAGATACAGAAGAAATTCACGGGTTAGCTGATGATGAGTATCTTGATTTGCAAGCAAAATTGAAAGACTACGGTATTGAGTACGAAAACCTTTCTCACGGTAATTTTTCAAACGTTGCACAATCAATGGCAAAGCAAATCGGTAAAACATGGTGCTATGATACAATAGCAGCAAGTTATGACTCTGTTTTGGACTTGGTACTTGATGAAAAATTTAATAATGCAATCAGAGATATGGGCATTTCAAGAGATGACTGGAACTGGGATTCTATTATAAAAAACTATGGTGCAAGACTTGAAAAAGATTACGGCATTGTTATAAACAAAACTTCCGACAGAAACTACTGGGTTTCTTTGGTTGATGAGAACGGAAATGTCATTCAGGATGAACAAGGGCATTTGGCTCAAATTAAAAAGACAGACTGTATGCTTCCTGACGGATTAGCTCAAGATGTTGAAAAATTCGCATCTGCCGCTATTGATGCAATGGGTTATGATTGTGTTTCAATTCTTGACTTTACTCCGGAAGAGTATGCTTTAATTAAAGAAATGGCATCATTGGATATTAAAAACTCTGAACTTGGAACTGCAAGCTCTATTAAAGATAAATATAGAGGTGCCTCAGGCGGTGGAAACTATTTGAGCAATTACAATATTGTAAGTAAATCAACTGAGTCTTGGTCTAAGAACAGAAATGCTTATTTTTCAAATACAGGCTCTTCAGTTGCCGGTAAAAAAGGAGTAAATCCTAATGGTAATGGCGAAACCTCTACAACTCCAACTGAACAAATTGAACAAAATAAAAACTTCTTAAAAATCAGAATTTCACAAGGGGAATTTGATAGAAAAGTTAAAGAAGAAATGAAAAAAGATTCTTCATTAACAAAAAATCAAGCAGAAGAAATTATTTCAAAAAATTATTATGTAGAAAGCTAATAATAATCAGTTAAATTAATAATAAAGACGGGAAAATCAATATTGGTTTTCTCGTCTTTTGTATTATTCTAAAAGCCAAGATTTATAATGGCACGTTGGGTGATGACACCAATCACTATCGGTTGTTATATCAAAAGGAAAATATGGAATTACTCGCTGCGGAATACCGGGGTAGGTGCAATTTGTATCGCCACAAATTCTATATCCGTTCTCACCTGCAAAAGTAAATATCCAACGGTCTTTCCCAAAATAGTTTGGACCTCTGTCCCCATTTGTATCTACGATATAAATATTTTCACTTCTAATAAATAATCCCCACGCTTTACCTTGTAAGTCAATGAACGAATACATATTATTACTTGGTCCTCCAATTCCTCCATTTTGACCGGTACAAGCACCGGAACAAATTCTGTCTGCATCAACCCGGCAATCAAAAGCGTTATCATTTTCACAGACTTTTGAAATGCCGAATTTATTTTTCAAAATACTCCATTCTTCAAGTGCAATTTCATTACTGCGTTTAACATTTCTATAAGGAAACTCCCAAAATGCAACACCCCAGCTGCAGCTTGAGCTAAATCCGAATATGCTTTTTTGTATCCGATTTTAAATTCTTGATTTTGAAGAGAATTTAAAACTGCAGGCACAGTAATTGCTGCAATAACACCAATAATAACAAGAGTAATCAATACCTCACTAAGAGTAAAAGCCTTTAAGCTGTGGGGAGGGGGTAAATTTCTTTCTCATTTTTCTTCTCCTTATTGTCTTTTAGACATTGTAGCATTATTAAGGGATTTTGTAAAATAGTTAAATTTTTAAAATTTTTACAATAAATATAAATATTAATTTAAATTGTTAAAATGATTGCATCAAAACTCAAATTAATTTAATTGATACTTTCTTGTGCCGACAAGGAAAGTATCCAAAGAAACTCTCGCCCTGATATTGCGTATTTGTCATT
>CAVEOW010000296.1:0-2404 GCA_963617295.1 bacterium
AGACAAGGGAAAACAAGTATTATTTCCGATAAACTTATGGAACTTGCTGCTGATGAAACTCGTTACAATAAAGCAGTAAAAGCAATTTCAGAAAGCATTGCTAAAATTCAAAAAAATACGGGAAAACCGACTGAAAAATTAATTCACGGAAAAATGAGGCTTATGATGGAAGAATCTCATGACAGATTTTCACAAGTAGGCTTCAATCAACTTGCAGATCTTGTTCAATTTGATTTAAAAGCAGGAACATTGGGTCGTGCTTTTGAAGCAAGTACCAAAGGCAGAATTCAAGGTGCTGAATTTTCTCTTTACAGAGTTCTTGAAACACTTGAAACATACAGAGCAATAAATAATAATACAGTAAGAAATCAATTAAAAACTGCTTTAAAAACAAATGATGAGAACAGAATTAATCATTTAACCGAAATTATAAAGAAAGTATTACTTGATGCTACTGCAACAGACCACACAGAAAAATTAAAGAACTTAGGTTACGGCTTAAATTCTGACGAATACAAAGTAGTAATGGGTATTATTAATTCAGAAACTCTTGAAGGAAGAATTCCCGCTAATACAAATAACGGATTGAAAGGTCTAAAAAAGAGCGTTGCAGAAGGATTAAGCAGATACAAAAAAGAATACATCGATAAAATCGGCAACTATCGTAACGGTGTAACTCAAGAATTAAGAAATACTTTCGTAAACGGTGAAAACTATAGTCTGGATGGTATTGAACGCAGCACATACGTTGCAAAACCGGTAAGAGACTTCATTGAGGAAGCTGCAACTAAAAAATATAACTCTAATAAATGGTTAAAAATATTTGGAATTTCAATGGCTGTATTAACTGTCGCTACTTTAATAATCGGTACACAACTCGGCAAAAAAACAAAAATTGAAAAACAATTAGAAGAAGAAGGTAAGGTAAATGGCTAATTACATTGACAAATTAACATCAATAAACAGAATGTATTCAGCACCTGCAATGGCAAGTACAACAACTTTACCTGCAAGAAATCAAGATGTAAAAACTCAACCTTTAGGAACAAATATTCTTGAACGCTTTCTTCAAAATCAAGGCATTTCAGCTGCTGCACAAGTAAAACCTGTCAGCACACAAAATGCAAACGGCACTTATCACAATAATTTAAGAACAAAATTTAAAAATAATGATGCAAGAATAATGGGTATCATTATGAGAAGCTTTGGTGCTAAAGATAACGTAGGCAATCAACTTTTAAGAGAAGGTGATGTAAGAGGAAACTTTAACAACGCAGTTTCAAGATTAGATGAAATTAAAAATTTAGGAATAAATACGTTGCATGTACTTCCTGTTAACCCTCCCGGCAAGAAAAATGCCATGGGTACCGCAGGTTCAGCTTATGCTCCTGCTGATTTCCTAAAAATAGATCCGGCTTTAGATGACCCAAATGATCCAAGAGATGTAAAAGAAGAGTTCAGAAACTTCATCAATGAATGTCACAAAAGAGGCATAAGTGTAATGCTTGATTTACCAAGCTGTGCTTCTTATGACCTCTTTTTGGAAAGACCTGATTTGATGGCATTTGAAAAAGACGGCACACCTAAAACCCCTGGCGGTTGGGACGATATCAGAATGTTCAACCCATGGAAAGACGAATCCAAACGTGAATTAAACCCTGCGTTATTACAAATGCACAAAGATTTCGTTGATATGTGTGTTGATTTAGGTGTTGACGGTATCAGAAGTGATGTTTCAAGAACTAAACCGACAGAATTTTGGGATATTTTAATTAACTACTCACATAAAAAAGATCCTGAATTTGCTTGGTTAGCAGAAAGCTATACTTATGAAGATGCTTCTCCGCAAATTAATATGAACTACGACAGACCGGAAGATGCTTTAAGAGCAGGTTTTGACAGTTATTACGGTCAATACCATATCTTCCACGAATGGTCAACTGCAAAAGAATTATTCAACTACGTCAGAGAAAATATTGATATGTCGCATAACCTTGAAAAAGGTAAATCATTAATCGGTTCTTTCGGAACTCACGACGACGTATCTATTATGAACCATGGCGGAGTTACATTTACAAACTTAGTTTCAGGTTTACAAGCAACATTACCGATGTTGAACCCATATTATTTTGACGGTTATCAATCAGGTGATGATTACTTATATGACTTTGAAGGAACAAATGATTCTCAAACGGATACAGACTCTACAGAATGTACTGTTCATAAAGGTAAACCGGATATTTTCAACTTCTCAAGACCGTTAATCGGTAAACATCCTGAATGTGGAGATTTTATGAAAAACACTCTTGATGTAAGAGAAAATGAAAAATACCGTGATATCATTGAAAAAGGCTCATTTATTCCGCTTCCTGTTGCAGAAAATAAAAATGATAAGATTATAGCA
>CAVEOW010000297.1:0-1124 GCA_963617295.1 bacterium
GTCCGTAACATCTGCGGGTGGTGCGGTTGCAGTTAACTACAAAGATTTAAATTCTAATGCTTATGCTTATGGGGATTTTACATTAGGCGGTTCTGATAAAAATATTGTCTACACTACCGCTACAGATAATTCTGTAGTTAATGACGGCGGATTTTATAAAAATGTAAACAATAGTGATATATTGCTTACAACAGAGGAATACGAAGCATTAAGCGCAGAAGAAAAGGAAAATTATAAAACTTTAGCAACTACTGTAACCGTTTATAAATACCTTGATGGTGATAAAATTGTTTATTCGGATAGTTCTGATAAAAAAGTCAACTATACGAAAGCAAATGGCATTTATTATGCAGATGGTGAGAAATATATTTCACAAGCGGAGTATAACAACCTTTCTGATACAGAAAAAGCCTCTTATACCTTGTGCTTAGAACCTTTGTATTTTTATGCGGAAGGCGGAAATTCGGCAGACGCTTTGACAATAACTGCAAGTACAGAAATAATACATCCTATGGCTTGGCTTGATTGGATTCAATCTTTTTTACCTTTATTTGATAGTGATAATTGGTCTCAAGCAATACAAGAGCTTAAAGCTCATTGGAAAGCAGTAGAAAAAAATAATGTTTCAGATTATCTTTCCTATTTGAGTGCTTTGGGTGAACTATCAAAAGTTTTAGATGACGGCGATTTTAGCATATTCAATGCCATCGATTTTAACAACCTTGGTGCTTATGGATTTTTTAACACTTTTGCACAGTCTAAAGCAAGTGCACAGGCTCAACAAGGTGACACAAAGGCTTTATCCGGTGCAATAGCTATTGCTCTTTTCAATGCAAATGCGAATGCGTTATTGGCAGATAATTCAAGTGTTTTATTACAAACAACCGATACTAAAAAAGCAGGCATTAATATTTCTGCTTACTCTGATAATCAAATTTGGACAGCTTCAACATTAATGGATTTAATGAATGCTACTAAAATATTTTCCGGGGCAACAGCAAGAGATGGTTCTGCTTACGGTATTGGAGCAGCATTTTCATATTCCGATTCCAATATTATTGCTCAAATAGGAGAAGGTGTAAGTATTTCAAAAGACGATACAATTACTGACTCAACTGTAGGGA
>CAVEOW010000297.1:1134-2402 GCA_963617295.1 bacterium
CAAAAGAAGACGGCAATTTTTTGACACTTAGTATTGGCTCATCTTCTCCTGATAAAACAGGTTTATCCGGTACTATAGGGATGACCGTTTTAGGAAGTGGTATTATCAAGGCTACTATTGAAAAAGATTCTTCCATATATGCAAACAACGTTAATGTTAAAGCTCTTAAGGATGATAATTTTATCAATGCAGTTATTGCTTTTGCAAATGGGCAAGATTCATACGGTTTTGGTCTTTCAGGTATTATTTTAACGGATAGTGTTGAATCATATATTGCGGGGACGGTAAATGCTCGAGATTCTATAAAAGTGAATGCAGAATATGATAAATTGATTATCAATGCTAATGCCAATACTGCAATATCTAAGGAGGGTACAGATGATCCTGTAGGAAAAACTTCCGGCGATAGTATGGAAGATTATAATGGATTTAGGGACTTATTTGATGAAGAAAATGCGGATTCAATGTGGGTATTATTTGACGAAAATTCTTCTAAATGGTCTAAGAAAACTGCTAAAATAACGCAACTTGTTAAAGATTCTGAAAGTGGCTATGATTGGACAAGACCGTTAAATCCTGATAAAGAAACAACATCAATGGCGGGTGGAATCAATCTTAATTGTGTTGGGAACTCAGTGAAAGCATACATAGAAGATGGTGCAACAGTAACAGCAGGAAATGATATTTTAGTAAATGCAGCTTCTTCTGATACCATTATTGATTCAAATGCGGTAGTTTCAGCAAATGGTTCATCCGGTGCAGGAGCTACTATTATGGTTGATATTGCAAAAAATACAATCGAATCCTATATTGGAAATGCGGTTGTTAATGCAAATGAACTAATAGAAGTAACGGCAAATGAAGATTTTAATTTAATTGCAGCATCAGCAGGTATTGCACAATCTTCTGATGATACAGGAGCAGGAAATGTTTCATCTGCTATACAAGTTAATAATGTTACAGCAGCAATTAAAGATGGTGCAAGGGTTAACAAAACGACAACAAGTGATGAGTCCACTGTTAATGTTGAAGCAAATGTTGACAGTAAAATTATTAAAGCTGTAGGTGCGGTAGCTATTCAAAATAGTGGTACAAGTGATGATGCCGGCTCTGTTGGTGCAACAATTGATGGGGATATTGTTTATAATACAATAAATGCGTATATTAAAGATTCCGAAGTTAATGCAGCAAAATCTATCAATGTAACTGCAACAAACAATGATAAACTTATTGTTGTTGATGTTGCAGGTAGTGGTTCAACACAAGGT
>CAVEOW010000298.1:0-2401 GCA_963617295.1 bacterium
GGCAGCGGCAGTGATACCGTTACAATTTCAAATTCACAAATCGGGGATACAAACACAAGCAGTAATTTCCTTTGGGGTGCTTTTGACAGTTCGGATGATACTGTTATTATAAATAATTCTACTGCTGAAAATGTTCGGACAGGAAATGGAAACAATAAAGTAATTACAAATAAATCAACCGTTAACACTCTTGAAACAGGGTCAGGGAATAGTGCCGTAAACATTAATGATACTCAAGTTGAAAATCTAAATGTAAATAACAGCAGTGTAGTTGTAAATGACAGTAATTATATTGATATTGAAGCTGGTGTAATCAAAAATATTCCGTCTGATTCGGCAATTATACTTGAAGATGGAACAAGTATTACCGTAAATGATTATGCAAACGATATTCTTTCTCAACCTGTCGGGTTTGAAACGGAAGCGGAATATCAAGAGTATGTTTTGCAATTTTTAAGTTTAAATTATGAGTCAATGAAAGGCACATTTCAAAGACAACAAGATTCCGACGGAATTGTATCAAACGGGTATGATTTATTAAAGGAGCTTACTGATTTAGGCATTTCATCCGAGGATATTGAGGATATTTTATCAAAACAAGAGGAAATGATAAACGGCTTAACGGCGGCTCTTAACGGCGAAAGTAATATGACTTTTGAGCAAGCTTTTGAATATTATACAGGAACAGAGTATTCAAAAGAAAAAATTGATAAATATATGGAAACTTCAAACTTATATGCTGCCGTAATGGTTGGATGTCAGTATGACGAAGATTATATAGATAAAGTTGAAGAAGCAACAGGAAAAAGCATTAACGATATTTCAAAAGAATATGCACTATGCCAGCTTGATACATTCGGAAAAAGTACGGGATTTCAAGATTTGGTTGAAAAATATTCTGCTGATCAAGAGGGCTTTGCGGATAAACTTTCATCTGTAATATCCGCTGCAGGCATGACTTGTATCCTTGTCGGAGCGGTTGTTTCTTTCGTATTTCCGCCGGCAGCTGCAGTCGGAATGAGTTTAATGACGGCAGGTCGTTATATTTCATTAAGCGGTATGTATATCGATAACGTAATTGATTTAGTTGATGATTCAACTGATAAAGACGGGTTAACAAAAGAGGAACTCGGTAATATTGCACTGGAAACAGGCGTTGAAACTGTTTCTTATGCTGCAGGTCGTGGTATCGGCAAATTAACTCAAGGCTTAAACAGCACTGTAAAATCAAAACTTCTTCAAGCAGGTGCAGGAAAAGTTACTTCTTATATTGCAGGTCAAGCGGCAGAAACGGCAACTGATACTGTTTTGTCTTTATCCGCAGATTACGCAATAGCACAAGGTCAATCTCTTATTACAACGGGTGAATTCATGCCTGCTGATGAGTATTGGTCTTTAGACAGATTCTTAGGCGAAGGCAGAAACCAATTAATGGGTATTTTAACAGGTTTGGCTTCACAAAAAGTAAGTGCATATCAAGAGGGCATAATAAAAGTTGCACAAGAAAAGATTAATTCCGGTGATATTGATGGTGCAAAAGCGTACATGAAACAATCCGGCATGAAGATGAGTGATGAGGCTTTTGACGGTTTTGTTAAATCTGTTGAAGAAGTAAGAGTTCAAGCCGAAACAGATGAAGCTATCAAAATGCAGTTTTCAGACGGTGAAGAGTTATTAGCTGAAGCAGTCAGAAATTATGACATAGATGAAGAGGTTAAGGTTACTGACTCTGATACCGCTGCAAAAACTCCTGAGGTTGATACAGAAGTAAAAGTTGCTGAAGCTGACGCCGTCACAAAAGGTACTGATATCGGAACAAAAGTTTCAGAGGAAGTCAGAGAAGAAAGATATACCGCTTTAGTTGAAGCGGGAGTTCAACCTGCTTATGCAAAGGATATTGCTAAGTTAAGTCCTGACGAATATAACAATTATGAATATTTGGTTTCAGAAGATATAGACTCATATAGTGCAGGTAAAATTGCAAGATTAAATGATACTCAAATAGAAAGAACCGTTGATTTGGCAAGCAAAGGCGTTCCTGATTCAAAGCTTGCGGACTTAGCCGTACTTGAGGGTACTCCAAAATTGAGGTCGGAAGAGCTTCTTTCTATGGGTATAAATCCATATTATATAGCAGATATTGCAACTCTTGATGAAAAAACATACAATACTACAGTGGAATTGATTACGAATAAAGGTTTAAATGCTCCGACTGCAATAGATGTAGCAAAACTTAATGGAGCAGACTATACTAATGCACTATTGGAAATTGAAACAGGCAACTATAAAGATTTTAAGAATGAGATAACCCCGGATATAGAAGGTAAACTAACCGCTCAAGCAGAAATTCTTTATGGAAAAACACAACTCAGAAGCACTTGAGATTGACAATTTCTGGACC
>CAVEOW010000299.1:0-2391 GCA_963617295.1 bacterium
GAATATATCCTTACATTAAACCTGTTATGGGCAGGGTTATTCTTGGTTTCTTAATTGCAATCCCGTTAGGGTTGCTGGATGGTGTTACCGCTTTTGCATTAAAGCCGTATATGGATTATGTTGTAGGACAAAAAGATTGGGTTTTCACTCTTTTTAACCACACATATACCCTTACTTGGCAAACTTTTGCTTTTATAATTCCGTTTGGAGTTGTTGCATTTGCTGCTTTCCAAGGGCTTTTGCGATACTTGAACACTTATCTTTCAGAGTGGACAAGTAAAAAAGTTACAAATGCCGTTAAAGTAGATTTGTTCAGACATTTAGTAGAAATGGATACAAAGTTTTTTGATGATAACCCATCGGGAATTATTCAATCAAGATATTTGAATGATCCTCAGACAGCGGCTGACGGGTTAATCGAAAAATTAAAGACAATGACAACCAGCGTATTTGGTGCGTTAGGGCTTATTTGTGTTATGTTATACAGCTCTTGGCAGCTTGCTACTGTTGGGGTTATTGTATTGTGTGCAGCGTTTTTACCTGTTGCTTTCATAAGAAAGATTATAAAAAAGACATCTAACCAAGATATGGTTATTTCCGGGAACATAAGAACAAATATGAACGAAACATATTCAGGAAACAGAATTATGACGTCTTATCAACTGCAAAGCCGACAAAAACACTTATTTGAAGAAGAAATTGATAATTCGTTTAAAGTTGCAATGCACTTAATAAAACGTTCGGGCTGGATGTCCCCTTTAATGTACTTAATTGCTTCATTTGGAATTGCGTTTGTTCTTGCGTTCGGTACTAATTTAATTATTTCGGGCAAAATTACGGCAGGAAGTTTTGCTTCATTTGTAACTTCTCTGTTATTACTGTATAAGCCTGTAAAAACATTAGGAACTACACTAACAAGCATTCAAACAATATTTGTAGCAATGGGGCGTGTATTTGAATTGTTTGACATTACTTCCGACATAAAAGAAATTCAAAATCCGATAACATTTAACGGTTTAAAAAGCGATATCACATTAGATAATGTTTATTTTGAATATGTACCGAAGGTTCCTGTTTTAAAAGGAATTAATTTAAAAATCAATAAGAATGAAACCATTGCAATAGTAGGTAACTCAGGTGGCGGAAAATCAACAATAGTAAACTTAATTTCAAGATTTTATGATGTTACGGCAGGTGCCATAAAATTTGACGGAACAGACATAAGAAATTTATCTCTTGACAGTATAAGAAAAAATATAGCAGTAGTTTTCCAAGATAATTTCTTGTTCTCGGGAACAATCAGAGAAAATATTATGATGGGGAATTACAATGCGACTCAAGAGGAACTTGATAAAGCTATTGACGGAGCTTTTTTAAGAGAAATGCTTGCTGATATGCCTCACGGGTTAGATACGGAACTCGGGGAAAGAGGAACAACTCTATCGGGCGGTCAACGTCAACGTGTTGCAATAGCCAGAGCTATGATAAAAAATGCTCCTATAATCATTCTTGATGAAGCAACATCAGCATTGGATAATCAATCGGAATCTATTGTACAACAAGCATTGGAAAATCTTATGAAAAATAAAACAGTACTTGTTATTGCTCACAGATTGTCAACAATTAAAAATGCCGACAAGATTGCAGTTATCAATGAAGGGAAATTGGTTGAATTCGGAACTCATGATGAATTAATGCACATTTCGGACGGCGAATATAAAATGTTATATGATATGCAATTTAAAAATCAAGAATTAAAGGTATAATAAAAGGTTTTATTATGAAATCACCAAAAGAAATATCTACGGAAACAAGAATACTTGAAAAGTTAAAAAATTATCCTAACTGTAAGCAGTTAGCGGAAATACTGCTTGCTGATGAAGAATTACAGGCAATGCAAGATTATGCAAATAATGTTTCAATAAAGCGTTTGGGTTACAATGACCACGGACCTGTTCACATGCGTCAGGTTGTTTTAAATTCTATAAAAATGTTAAACATATTAAAAGACTCGGGAATTAAAACTTCATTAGAAAATGAAGAAATAGGAACGTTTGAGGACAGTTTATGTGCTGTTGTTTTAGCAGGTATAATGCACGATTTAGGAATGATGACAGGCAGACAAAGTCATGAAGAAATGTCTGTTGTTTTGGCAATTCCTCTAATCGATAAATTTCTTGATAAATTAATAAAAGATGATATAAGAAGAAAAGTTATTATTAAATCACTTGCTGTCGAAGCGATTGTAGGACACATGTCAACCAGAAAAATAACCTCTATTGAAGCAGGTATTATATTAATTGCTGATGGCTGTGATATGACGAAGGGCAGAGCAAGAATCCCTCTATCAATAAATAAAACACCTTGTGTCGGCGATATTCACAAGTATTC
>CAVEOW010000300.1:0-2347 GCA_963617295.1 bacterium
CAACCGTCGCACGTTGATTCGCATGTTCACACACACGCAATTCCGAATATTTTTAAATTAGTTTCAAAATTAGCACGAGAATACGGAATAAAATATATCAGAACTCAAAAAGAGCTGCCTTATTTTGTAGCGGAGAAATCTTTTAACACGAAATTTGCATTAAATATTATTAAAAATATTTTGTTAAATACCTTTACCGCTGAAAACGTTAATCTGTTAAAAAATAATAATCTCAAGACAAATGACTATTTTATCGGAGTATTATACACAGGTTTTATGGATGAAAAAGCTATTTTAGAGGGCTTAAAAAAGATAGAAAAAGATAATTCCGTAACAGAAATAATTTTTCACCCGTATATAGCTCTTGAAGATACTGATAAAAAAGGAAAAGAAGCTAATATTAGAGAATTTTTAATCACACAAAACACTTCAATTAGAAAACAAATTGAAGAAACGGGATTTAGCTTTACTAATTACAGGGATTTAATGAATCAATAAACTTGCAATTTTATCTTTTTTGAAGCCTGAATCAAACAAAGAAATCACCATATCAGCTTTGTCAGAATTAACTTTGCAGTCATCATTCTTACAAATCCCGATAAAAGATTTCATCTCCGGTAAATCAGCTTTTTGAATACCTAAATCCCACAAGATTTGAGCGAGTTTTTCATCAACAACACCGTCAGAATTTTTACATAGTGTTATTGCTTCTTTTATATCCTCAAAATTTGCACCGTTATTTGTCATAATAGAAACAATACCTGTAGAATCATCGTTCATTTCTTTTGTTTCAGGAGATTGAGCCATATTTAAAATATCTTTTGCAACACCAATCATTTCGTGTTCAGTTACTTTATCTTCAAAATTATCCAGTCTGTCCGCAAATAAATAGTAGAGGGTTTCCATTGAATTTACATCAATAGAACCGTCTTGTTTTAAACATAAATCTGTTAACTGTTTTAGTTTACTTTTATCTTCTAAAAGGGCAGAAAGATTTATAACAGAGTCCTTAACAGGTTTATTATCTCTTATTTTGGGTAATAATTCAGAAATATCATGCCCGTTAATAACCGCTTTTGTTAAATCACAAATATCAGAAACGGAATTTTGGTTAAAAGTTCCGTCGTCATTTTTTTCTGCACTATCAAGTAAAATTTCAATATCTTCCGATAATGCACCTGCATTTTTTAATTGAGAGATACAAGAAATTGTATCTTGTTTAATGTCATCAGCGGATAAACATCTGTCCGTTAATGCCATTAAATTAGGTAAAGTAACCCCGGCATTCCTTAGAGCAACCATTACTCTAACTGCATTAGTATCAAGAGTGCCGTCATCTTTTTTATATTTTTTTGCGACATCAATAAGAAAAGAATTCTCGCTATCAGCTAAGGCTTCAAAATAACGCTCCTTTACAACTTCGGGAGGATTATCCTTTTTTGAAAAAGCATACTTATATTGACCGTCTTTAGTAAAAATAAATTGAATATCATCTTCTAAAACATTTTCACCAAGCTGAGTAATAGGGCTTGTTCTTTCTTCCGTTTCATTTTTTTGAGTTCTTACAAAGGTATTTTTAAGTGAAACAATTGAGTTTACTGCACTTTGATTTACAGTTTTTGATCCTTGTACATTTTTTACGGATAATTGATTTAAGATACCTATAATATCATCATCTTTAATATTGGCTTTATTTAACTTGGATAAAGCTGTAATTGCTTGATTTCTGTCATCAAATCCTGCAATCGCAAATTTCAAAAATTTTATAACAGAAGAATCTTTCATTCCTGATTTTTTCATTTGCTGCATTTCATCAATTGCAGAGTCAGGAATATACTTTTGTCCCGTTACATCATCAATTTGAGAAAAATCTTCTATGAATTCAGGCATGGCAACAGGAGAAAAATCACTATTTAAAAGTTGATTAATCCCTTTTAAAATATCAGAACTTATACTGTTATCATCATTTTTGCAACGAGACAATACAACCTGCGTTTGATAAGGAGTTGCTTTGCTATCTTTTAATGCATTAACAATAGGTTCAGCATTCGGAACAAAAGTTCCGTCATCCTGAATAAACTCACTCAATGCCGATTTATAGTCCGACTCAGTCGGCTCTGTATCAGCAGCCTTAACAGGTTTTGCTTCGGAATGAGTTTCTATAATCGGTTTATAATACGGAACAACAGGAATATCTTTTTCTTTTTGTTCGGCTGATTTAAGTTTAGATTGAACTTCACTGATTTTTGTCCTTATCCAATCAAGTTCAGAGAGTTTTCCTGCATCTTCCGCTTCAAATTCCAACTCTTCAAGAATATCAAGTTCTTCACGCAAAGCAACAGGAGAA
>CAVEOW010000301.1:0-2342 GCA_963617295.1 bacterium
GCTATGGATTCATCAAAAGTTATGTTATATTGTCCTGCTTGCGAAAAAGCAACAAGAATTAAATATGACGTAGTTGATAACAAAAAAGTTCGTGTTTGCAAAAAATGCGGAGAAAAATTAGACTAATAACAAAAATTAGTCAAGAAGGTAACGAGTATGGGTGTCTTGAAAGAAGGCACATTCTACGAGAAGGAAAGAAAAATGACAGTAGTAACAAGAAATTTAAAAGACAAATACAATGAAGAAGTTGTAAAAGTTCTTCAAGAAGAATTTAAGTATGAAAATGTTCACCAAATTCCGAAATTAAGCAAAATTGTTTTAAATATGGGTGTTGGTGAAGCATGTCATAACTCGAAGTTAGCAGAAACAATTGTTAACCAATTAACAAAGATTGCAGGACAAAAGGCATTATCAACAAAAGCTAAAAAGTCAATTGCTGCATTCAAGTTAAGAGAAGGAATGCCTGTTGGTGCAATGGTTACACTTCGTGGCGAAAGAATGTATGATTTCTTACAAAAATTAATTTGTGTTGTATTACCGAGAATTCGTGACTTTAGAGGTGTAAGCACAAAGAGTTTTGACGGTCGTGGAAACTATACATTAGGATTAAAAGAACAATCATTGTTCCCTGAAATTTCGTATGATGAATTAGATGCAGTTCACGGTATGAACATTTCAATAATCACAACAGCAAATACAGATGAAGAAGCAAGAGCTTTATTAAGAGCACTTGGCATGCCATTTAAAAAATAACAAAGGAGTAAATCGTGGCTAAGAAAGCAATGATAAACAAAGAGCAAAAAAGAGAAGCATTAGCAGCTCAAGGTAAATACCCGAAAGTAAGACTTCACAACAGATGTTCAATCTGCGGACGTCCTCACGGATATCACAGAGATTTCGGTATTTGCAGAGTATGTTTAAGAAAAATGGCTCATCAAGGTTTATTGCCCGGTGTAGTAAAAGCAAGCTGGTAGTCAATATTATATATTTGATTCGCTTAAACTTTTCTATACTGCTAGATGAGGAAATTTCTTAAAACTTGCGAATGCGGGATTAAGGCTCACAATATTTTAGTAAGTAGTTGACGAAAGTCATAAAAGGTAAAGGAATAAGAAATGAATACAGATCCGATAGCAGATATGCTAACAAGAATAAGAAATGCTAATATGGTATCATTAACAGAAGTTGATATGCCAAGTTCAAAATTAAAAGTTGAATTAGCAAAATTATTAAAGTCAGAAGGTTATGTAGAAGACTATGCTGTAGTTGAAAAAGAAGGCAGCAGCTTCAAAACATTAAAAATTACATTGAAATATGATGAAAAATCTAAACCTGTAATTTCAAACTTAAAGAGAGTTTCAAGACCGGGTTTAAGAAATTATTGTAAAGCTAAAGATATACCTCAAGTATTAGGCGGTATGGGCATAGCAATCATATCAACAAGTAAAGGACTTTTAACTGACAGAAAAGCCAGAAAAGAAAATGTCGGTGGAGAAATTCTTTGCTACGTATGGTAGCGAATTTCCGTAGGGTGAACGAAGTGAACCCGAAGAAAGTCAAGGCGAAGTTACGTAAGTAAACTAAACCGATTACAAATGAGATAAAAGTTATAAAGTAATAAATATAAAATTGGAGATAAGAAAATGTCACGTATAGGTAAAATACCTGTAATCATACCGGCAGGTGTAGAGGTAAAAATCGACGGACAAACAGTTACAGCAAAAGGTCCTTTAGGAACAGAAGAAGTTACAATTCGTCCGGAAATTAAATTAGAAGTAAAAGATAACGAAATTATCTTAACAAGAGAAAATGACGATAGAAAATCACGTTCTTTACATGGTTTATCAAGAACATTAGTTGCGAATGCAGTTCATGGTGTAAAAGACGGATTTACCAAGAAATTAGAAATCGTTGGTGTTGGTTATCGTGCAGCTATGCAAGGTAACACATTAAACTTAGCATTAGGTTATTCACATCCTGTAGATATTGAAGCTCCTGAAGGCATCAAAATCACAGTTGAACAAAATACAAAAATTACCGTTACCGGTGCTAATAAGCAATCGGTTGGTGATATTGCAGCTTTAATCAGAAGCAAGAGACCGCCGGAAGTTTATAAAGGCAAAGGTATTAAATACGAAGGCGAACACATCAGAAGAAAAGCAGGAAAGACAGGTAAGAAATAGCGAATTTCCGTAGGGTGAGCGAAGCGAACCCGAAGAAAGCGAAGGCGAAGCGAACGACAGCGGTAGCGAGTGAGCAATAGCCGAAGCAAAAGGAAATTAAAGAGGCGAATTTCCGTAGGGTGAGCGAAGCGAACCCGAAGAAAGCGAAGGCGAAGCGAA
>CAVEOW010000302.1:0-2340 GCA_963617295.1 bacterium
GCTGACTATACTACGTTGTCGTCAGCTACGCACTCACTTACCGGACTTCGTCCGTGCGGAATTTCGCTCCGTTTTCGTTCATATTGTTTTTGCTACTTCGGCATTCCGCTTCGCTTCAGCCTACGCAAAATCCGCAAAAAAAAAGGAACTTTTTATGGTTCCTCTGAAATCTTTTTCAATTTCCTCGTGTGTTAGTAAAGGTAGTAAGTAAGGTAAGTATGAATATAAAATTTTTAATTAGGTTTTAGTTTTATTTATCTGATGTTTTATCATCTACATATATATAAAGTATATACAAACTCAATAATTGCGTGTTAGCTTTAAATTATTTTCAATTTTTTTGAAAACCCAATAATGACAAGTATTTTAGTACTTCATAAAACTTAATATATCACGTTAGCATTACCCTAAAATCTTTGATATCGCCAATTTTTTTATAAAAATCTCTAAAACTTAATATATCTTCATTAAAAAGGCTATTTTTAACTCTTTATACAATTATTTAAAGCTAAAAAATCAAAAATGTGATATCATTTTTAAAAGGCTTAAAATTATGAAAAATTCAAAAAGATTAAATCAACCTCATAAACTTCCGGGTACTCTCGTTTGCGTAGAGGGTATTGACGGGTCGGGAAAGTCAACACAACTTATTATTTTGCGTGATTGGCTTAAATCTCTCAAACAAGACGTGATTTTTACCGAATGGAACTCTTCTGATTTGATTTCTCAAACAACAAAATTAGCGAAAAAGAAAAATTTGTTGAGTCCGAGAACATTTTCACTCTTGCACGCAGTAGATTTTGCAGATAGGCTTGAACAGGTAATTATTCCTGCGTTGAAAGCGGGTTTTATAGTTCTTGCTGATAGATACGTTTATACGGCTTTTGCTCGTGATGTTGCAAGGGGCGTTGATAGAGATTGGGTTAGAAAAGTTTACGGATTTGCTGTTAAACCTGATTTAACATTGTATTTTAGAGTTACGGAAGATGTTTCGCTTGAAAGAATTTGTTCTAACCGTTCTCCGAAGTTTTATGAAGCAGGCATGGATTTAAAAATAAGTAATGATCCGTATGAAAGTTATAAAATTTTCCAAAAACGTGTAAATGATGAATATAAAAAAATGATTAAAGAATACGGACTGGTTGAAATTGACGCAACTGAAAGTATTCACAAAAAACAACTGTTTTTCAGAGAAAAAGTTAAACAGGTATTAGCTGCAAAAGGAATTAATTTATAAAATGGCTGAATATAAATCTAAACATGGCTATGAAGGCTTATTAATAGTAATTGAGGGTACTGACGGTTCAGGAAAATCAACTCAAATAGAACGTCTTAAACGTTGGATTGAAGATCAATCTTATGGCGTTATGGTGAGTGAATGGAAAACGTCAAAATTCATTGCTGACGCTATTAATGATGCAAAAGACAGAAATCTTTTAAATGCTACAACTTTTAGTCTTTTATATGCGGCTGACTTTGCAGACAGGCTTGAACAGGTAATAATTCCTGCATTAAAAGCAGGTTTTGTAGTTATTTTGGACAGATATATTTATACGGCTTATGCTCGTGATGTTGTTAGAGGTCATGATATTGAATGGCTGAAAAACCTTTATGATTATGCACCTGAACCTGATATGGTATTTTATTTGGATGTTCCTGTTGAAATTCTGTTGAAGAGAATTATTGGTACTACAGGTTTGGATTATTGGGAATCAGGTAGAGATATAGGTTTAAGCAGTGATTTTTATAAGAGTTTCCAAATTTATCAGGGTAAATGCTTGGATGAGTACCAGAAAATGATTAAAGAATACGGTTTTATCTCTATTGACGGTACTTTATCCGAAAAAGATATTCATAAAAAAATAGTTTCTCACGTTAAAGATATTCTTGAAAATTAAATTTTTTGTAAAATTTGAAAAACAGTTTATAATAATAAAATATGGGAAAGATACATTATTCTAATTTTGAAACTTTACAGGATATAATTAAAAATATAGATTTTAATTATTCGGCGGATAGTGTTCAAACATTAGAACAACTTTCCGATTGTTGGACAAAAGTTATCGGTAACAAAATTTCAAAATTTACTAAAGTCTATGATTTTTCGTCCGATAATATATTAACAATTGTTTGTTCGGATTCTTTTGTTGCTAACGAACTATACATTGAAAAGTCAAAATTGTTAAAAATAATGAAAGAAAAGGCAGACAAATTGGGTATTAATATAGTAGATATTTTATTTAATTATAAGAAATGGAAAGATGAATATGGTAAATAATAAGTTCAGAGGTTTTTCACTCGCAGAATTATTGATTTCATTGTTAATCATCAGTATTGTTC
>CAVEOW010000303.1:0-2331 GCA_963617295.1 bacterium
GCATGGTATGAAGATTGAAAGTTTTCAGGGTGAATTCCCAACATGCATGGTAACCCATATGATAAAAATTTATCTAGAAACATTCCCAAATATTTTGCTCCATGATGACCTTCAATTAAACAATCAAACATTTTCTCATCAAGCATATATAAAGAATACCAGGCATCATCACCCCAAAAACAACAATATCTTGAAATATATACTATTAACAAGATAAATAGCAATGAAATTATCCCAATCGTTGAATAGAAAAAATATTCTTTGTTTTTATTGACAGTTTATTATTTATCATTTTCAAAAGCCTTTTTTATCGAGGTTTCAAAGTTTGGTTTTAATATCCCCTTTTCCGTAATTATACCTGTAATTAATTCATTTGGAGTTACATCAAACCCGGGGTTTATTATATTTACTCCCTCGGCACAAATCCAATCTCCGTTAATATGTGTTACTTCTTCGTGAGAACGTTCTTCAATAGGAATTTCTTTCCCTGATTTAATAGAAGTATCGATTGTAGAAAGCGGTGCAGCAATATAAAACGGTACATTATGGTATTTTGCAGCAATAGCAACGGTATATGTTCCGATTTTGTTTGCGGTATCACCATTTGCCGCTATTCTGTCAGCTCCTACTACAACCATATTAATCATCCCTTTTGACATAAAGTATGAACACATACCGTCAGTTATAAGTGTTGTAGGTATTCCGTCTTGTGTGAGTTCCCAAGTTGTAAGTCTTGCACCCTGTTGTCTTGGACGTGTTTCATCAGCAAAAACTTTAATAGTAGGGTCTTTTGCATAAGCACTTCTTATTACTCCAAGAGCCGTACCGTATCCTACCGTTGCCAATGCTCCTGCATTACAGTGAGTCAAGATAGTAGCACCTTTAGGAACAACCTCAGCACCGTAATCACCCATCTTTTTGTTTATTTCAATGTCTTCATTTTCAAGTTTTATACCGTTTTGAACAAGTGCATTAACAATATCAATTACGCTACCTGTTGCTTCATCTGCTAATTTCATTTGTTTATCAACAGCCCACATAAGATTTACTGCGGTTGGACGTGAAGATTTTATATAATCGGCTTGTTTTTTCAACTCTTCTAAGAACAACTTTTTATCGGAATGCTTTTTAGACAGTTCTAACGCTGCAAGTGCAACACCGTGAGCTCCTGCTATTCCTATAGCCGGTGCTCCCCTTACTATCATATCTTTTATTGCGAAGTACATATCTTTTGCGTTAGTAATATCAACTGTTTTAAACGTCTTTGGCAATAAAGTTTGGTCTATCATTCTTGATTTATTGTCAACCCACTCTATTGTTTTTATTTTTGATTCAAAAGCCATAATTCCCTCTGTTTATCTTCTGTTTTCAATGTACTGGTATATATTCGCCGTTATAAAAGCAGCAAATGCGTTAAATAAAGCATTTAGTAAGGCTATTAAAATTAGCATTGCAACCAAGAATACAAAGTTTGTAAAAACAACTTTAACCCATATAAATGCTTGTATTTTAAAAATTAAATTTAGCAATAATGTTATAGGAAAATAAACAATTGCAAACCCGATAAATGAAGCTGCCCCCGCAATTGCCCCGACTGTAAGGTATTTTTCGGGCGTATCGAATTTTATTATTTCCAACCTTTTTAAATAAACAATAATAAAAGGTGCAACAAAAAACATTAATGCAAGAAATGCAATTCCTCTTACAAGCGGAATCATTGCAGGAACTGCAGCTATTGCACCTACAATCGCCGAACATACCGAAACTATTTTTATTGAAGATTTATTTAACATTATTTTGTTCCTATCAAATTACTTCTTGTGTAACATAGTGCAATTGCAATAGAATCAAGTGTATCATCCAATTTGGGAAGTTTATTATATTTTATTGACATTGCAACAACTTTTGCCACTTCTTCTTTAGTTGCTCTACCGTATCCGGTTATTATTTGCTTAACTTCTATAGGAGTAAATTCAGATATCGGCAGTTTATTTTTTTCAAGGACACTTAATATAACTCCTCTTGCTTCTGCTACAGGGATTACCGTTTTCTGATTTTTGAAATAGAAAAGTTTTTCTATACTTGCAACTTCAGGTTTATATTTGTCAATAACCGTCTGCATATCAGTTTCAATTTCCAACAATCTGCCGGAATCAGTTTTATTTTTGCCTGTTTGAATAGAACCTGACGAAATCAGTGTACTCTCGTCATTTTTATATTCAACTATACAATAGCCTACAATCGCAAGCCCCGGATCTATGCCTAAAATTCTCATGTAACAATTATAAATTAAAATTAATGAAAAGATATGTTTTGTAAACAATTGTACCT
>CAVEOW010000304.1:0-2329 GCA_963617295.1 bacterium
GGGGGGGGGGGGGGGGGGGGGGGGGG
This sequence comes from bacterium, assembly GCA_963617295.1. Taxonomy (GTDB): domain Bacteria; phylum Cyanobacteriota; class Vampirovibrionia; order Gastranaerophilales; family Gastranaerophilaceae; genus Avigastranaerophilus. The sequence continues at coordinate 27 of CAVEOW010000304.1, forward strand.
GGGGGGGGGGGGGGGGGGGGGGGGGGGGATTAAGAGTTTTAACAGATTTTTTAGCGGTAAGAAAAGGGCAAATACTTTGTCCGAAATGTTGATTGCACTTGTAATTGTTGGCGTTGTATTTGTTATTGCAACTGGTACCATGGTTGCTGATTATAACAAAAACCAAACTGTCGTGAGGCTAAAAAAATCTTATTCCACGTTCTCTCAAGCATTAGTTGCATCTGTTGCAAGAGAGGGGTCTGTTTCTGATTGGGATGTTGAAAACGGAATCGGAGAACATAATTCGTACTCATTTTTTGAACAGTATTTAAAACCCTCGCTTATAATTTCAAGGGATTGTAAGAATTCAACAAGCGGACAATGTAATTTCGTCTTTAAAGAATTAGACGGGACCGAAAAATCTTTAAATTCAACTTGGACAAGATTTTTCTTAAACGACGGTACATTTATTGCGATTCAGACGAATGGAAGTCAAAACTATAAAGTTGTTTATTTCTTTATAGATACGAACGGTAAAAAACGATTAAACGTTGTTGCAAGAGATATTTTCCTGTTTGAATACTGGATTCAAAATGATACAAACCCTGAATACATCGGACAATTTTTACCAATGGGGCATGAATATAGTCGTTCGGAGCTTATTTCTGAGAACAATATTAATAATTGCAATGCAAAAGCAAATGGAAATTACTGTGCTGCTTTAATAATAAAAGATAACTGGCAATTATTAAACGGTTATCCGTGGGCACAAGCAAGATATTCGGTTCAGTAATGTCAAAAATGTTGCATTTGCAACATCATAGTAAATTATGGGTAGAATAACAGGTAAAAATTTTTATCAGGCAAAAACAACGGAGGTTGCACGAAATATCCTAGGTTGTATTTTGTGCAGAAGAATGCCGAACGGGAAAATCTTTAAGGGCAAAATTGTTGAATCTGAAGCCTATACGCAAGATGAACCCTCTTGCCATGCTTATAACGGCGTAACAAAACGCTCCTCTACAATGTTTAAGTCCGGAGGAGTTGCTTATGTTTATTTTACATACGGAATGTACCATTGCTTAAATATAATAACCGAGAAAGAAGGTTTTGGCTCAGGTGTACTTATTCGTGCAATAGAACCGTTAAATGGTGATTTTACAAACACAAACGGGCCTGCTAAACTATGCAGAGAGCTTAATATTACCCGAGATTTAAACGAAACAGATGTTTGTACAAGAAACTCCGATTTGTGGCTTGAATATGGGGAGAAGATTGAAGATAAAGATATTGTTCAAACAACAAGAATCGGTATTAAGCAAGCTGCTGATTTACCTTGGCGATTTTATATTCGAGGAAATAAATTTGTTTCTAAAAAATAAACTACTCAAGTGCCAGTTTATAAATTTTATTTTTATTCTCTTTATAAAGTTTTGAAATAATTACCGAAATATCTTTTTGCGAATAACCTGATTCTCTTAGGGTATTGATTTTTTCTTTTAATAAATCATCAGATAAACTTTCGCTTTCCCGTGCAAAAACCATTGTTACAATTTCACCTTTAAGCGTATTTTCACTATAGTAATCTATAATTTCTTTTACGGTTCCTATTTTTACTTCTTCATAGATTTTTGTCAGCTCTCTACCAATTGCTACTTTTTGATGTTCACCAAAGAATGCCAAAATATTATTCAAAGTTTCAAGAAGTCTGTTTGGGGACTCATAAAATACACAATTTGTGAATTTATACTTTTCTAAAATTTCTTTTTGTTGATTTTGCGTACGAGGAATAAATCCGATAAATGCATACTCCTCATTATCTCTCGGAATTTGGCTTAAAAACGTAGTAACGGCACACGCCCCCGGTAAAGAAGTAACTTTTATATTGTTTTTACTTAATTCACGGAGAAGAACACTCCCCGGGTCGGAAATAAGCGGAGTTCCTGCGTCAGACACAAGTGCAATATTTTTCCCCTCATTTAGAATTGAAATTATTCTTTCACTGCGTTCTTTCTCATTAAATTTATGGCAGTCAAAAAGTTTTACCGTAAACCCATATTTTTCAGTCAATTTTGAAGTTACTCTTGTATCTTCACAAGCAATATAATCAACACTTTTAAGAATATCTAATGCCCTAAGTGTAATATCTGAAATGTTACCGATTGGGGTTGCAACAATATAGAAATTTCCCTGCATTATCATGATTGCCTTTTTATAGGGTTTGTTGCGACATTTGCAAAAGTTTTATTTAATCCCGTAACATCAAGCATTTTGCTTACATCGGGATTAACATTGCTGATAGAAAGTGATTTATTATTTAAAAT
>CAVEOW010000305.1:0-2322 GCA_963617295.1 bacterium
CCATATAGTTATCTGCAACTCTTCTGTGACTTTCAGGTACATCCCCCCTTGCAAGCATTGCCGATGTACTTAAAGAACTGAACTTATCATCCTCGTTAGAAAGAGAGCTTAAATTTGTACTCTCAAGAAAGACTTTAGTTGAATTGTTAAAAACTGAAGTATTAATAGCCCCATCTCCATATAATCAAGTTTATAAGAATATGATAAAACCCGAATAAATTTTTGTCATGCAAAAAATTGATTTATTAAGATTTTTTGTCAAATTTTTTACATTATTAAAAAATATATTTAAAAAAGTATGTTTGCAATATAATTCTGGTATGTTTAAGTATGATATTATAGTAGTTGGTGGCGGACATGCCGGATGTGAAGCAGCAACAGCCTGTGCAAAATTGGGTGCAAAAACTTTGCTTGCTTCTTTAAATTTAGATAATATTGCATTAATGCCGTGTAACCCTGCAATAGGCGGACCTGCAAAATCTTGCTTGGTAAGAGAAATTGACGCTCTTGGCGGAATAATGGGAATTGCAGCTGATGCAACGTATATGCAATTAAAAGTTTTAAACTCTTCAAAAGGTCCTGCGGTTAGAGCGTTAAGGGCTCAATCCGATAAACGTGAATATATGCGTTATGTTCGCGGATTGCTTGAAAGTGAAGAAAATTTATCGCTTAAACAATGTACTATGACTGAATTACTTGTTGAAAACGGTGAAGTAAAAGGCTTGAAAGATGAATTTGGACAGGAATATATAGCTCCTTGCGTTATTCTTACAACGGGGACTTCTCTTGAAGCAAGAATTTGGGTCGGACTGCAATATTTAGAATTTGGAAGACTTGGTGAAGCAAGTGCAAAAGGGCTTTCGCCGTCATTAAAGAAAATCGGATTTACGATGGGAAGATTGAAAACGGGTACTCCTGCAAGAGTTGACGCTCGTACAATCGATTTTTCAAAAATGGTTATTCAACCGGGGGATAAAAATCCTACTTTCTTCTCTTTTGAACCAAACAGACCAATCAGAGAACAATATCCTTGTTATTTAACAAGAACTACAACAGAAACACACAATATAATAAAGGCAAATCTTGATAAATCTCCGATGTATTCCGGCATGATTCACGGTATCGGGCCAAGATATTGCCCGTCTATAGAAGATAAAGTTATAAGGTTTGCTCATAACCCTTCTCATCACATATTTATTGAGCCTGAGGGTAAAAATACGTATGAAATGTATGTTCAAGGATTTTCTACAAGTTTGCCTGCTTCTGTTCAAATTCAGATGTTACAAAGTTTGCCGGGGCTTGAAAAAGTTCACGTTATGAAACCTGCGTATGCGGTTGAGTATGACTACATGCCTGCTGTTCAACTTTCACACTCATTAATGACAAAGCGAGTTAAAGGTTTATTCTGTGCAGGACAAATAAACGGAACATCAGGCTATGAAGAAGCTGCTGCACAAGGTTTGCTTGCAGGAATAAATGCTGTATTGTATTTACAAAATAGAGATATGATTACTCTTTCAAGAGAATCATCTTACCTCGGAACTTTGGTTGACGACCTTGTAACAAAAGATATTAATGAGCCATACAGAATGCTGACTTCACGCTCCGAATACAGACTTCTTTTAAGACAGGATAATGCTGATGAAAGACTTACAAAAATCGGGCATGATGCGGGGCTTATAAGCGAAGAAAGATATCAAAGATTTTTGAATAAACAAGAAACAATCGAAAACGAAATTCATAGGCTTATGAGTGAAAAAATTTCGCCAAGTGAGAACGTAAACAAAGTTCTTGCAAAGTATGGCGAAAATATTGACAGAGGATTGAAACTTGCAGAATTACTAAAGCGACCTAATATTTCTTATGAAGTATTGGCGGAATCTGATGAGAATACAAAAAATCTGAATTTAACCCGTGATGTTTATGAACAGGTCGAAGTTAAGATTAAGTATGAGGGCTATATTAAACGTCAAATTCAACAAGTAAATATGTCCGGTAAACTTGAAAAGATTAAAATTCCTGAAGATATTGATTACAAAACAATAGAACACATATCAACGGAAACAAGAGATAAACTTTCAAAAATCAGACCCGTAACTTTAGGACAAGCCTCAAGAATAGGAGGGGTAAAACCTGCCGATATCTCGGTATTAATGGTTATGATTGAAAGTCATAAATTAAAACATCAAAAGTAATTATGGAAAAAGAACTTGAAGAAATAAGACAAAAGTGCTTAAACTGCCAAAAATGCTCACTGTGTAAAACAAGAACAAACATTGTTTTTTCAAGCGGAGTGCCAAACCATAATATTGTTTTGGTCGG
>CAVEOW010000306.1:0-2303 GCA_963617295.1 bacterium
GGGTAAACACATGGGTATCATGGATAATTTAAGAAAAGTTGACATCATCGAAAAGAGGAATAATGAGTAAAGACAGCTCTTTGTTGAAAGCAGCATGGCTTATAGCTTTTGTTACCATTATTTCTAAATTTGTAGGTTTTATGCGTGATGTTTGTATCGCAAACTTTTATGGTGCAGGCATGGTTTCTGACGCATATTTTTATGCGTATCAAATCCCGTCTTTGGCTATTATTTTAATGGGCGGTGTAGGCGGTCCTTTTCACAGTGCAACCGTAAGCGTTTTTGCTAAACTTATTAACCCTGATGATAAAATACCAAGCGAAAAAGTCAACAAATTATTTAACACTTTTTTAACGGGAACTTTTATTTTCTTTGCATTATTATCAATTGTTATATTTATTTATGCTCAACCTATCTTAAATTTCATAATCCACGGCAACAATGCTGAGCTTGTAAATTTGGCAACTTCTCACTTGAGAACAATGACTCCCGTAATTTTAATCGGGGGAATTATCGGTATTTATTACGGTTTACTTGTAACATACAGATGTTTCCTTTTGCCTAATATATCACCTGTTCTTATGAGTTTAAGCATAATTGCAATTATTGCATTTTCAAAAGGTGATTCAAACGGTTATTGTTTAGCAATAGCAACCTCAATAGGTGCTTTACTTCAACTTTTGGTTCAACATCCTGCCGTAAGAAAATTAGGTTTTAAAATAAGACCAAACCTAAACTTCAAAAACAACCCCGAATTTAAGAACTTAGTAGAATTGGTGTTTCCTGCCGCTTTGAGTTCTACTATCGGGCAAATTTATGTTTATGTTGATATGTTTTTCGCTTCACAATTACAAGCAGGGGCATGGACTTCAATAGGTTATGCTAACAGAGTCTTTCAATTTCCTGTCGGAATTTTGGTTACGGCATTTTTAGTTCCCTTGTTTCCTCTGTTTTCAAAACTTGTAGGGGAAAAGAAATATGATGATGTTAAATATTACTTCCATAAGGGAATTGGGTTATTAAACTTTGTAGCAATTCCTGTGATGTTTGGAATAATAATGCTTGCTTCTGACGCTGTTCAATTAATTTTCCAACGTGGAGAATTTGATTCAAATGCAACATTTATGGTATCTCAAGCATTGATATTCTTATCTTTTGCAATTATTCCTTATGTATTCAGAGATTCGGTTACAAGAATTTTTTATTCGTTTAACGACTCAAAAACCCCATTCTTAGTAGCTTGTTCATCTATAATTTTAAAATTTGTATTGAATGCTTTATTTATAAAACATTTAGGAATAGCTGCAATTACCCTTTCAACTTCATTGGTAACACTATTTAACGCTTCCTTATTGGGATGTATTTTGTTGAAGAAAATTAATTTGGGTTATAAATCATATTTTGTTAACTTAGGGAAAATGGTTGTAGCTGCAATGCTTGCCTTTTCGCTAAATTATTTAGTTTATATTAATTGGCAACTGACTAATCCCTCTTGGATTATGCTTGCAATCAAAACGGCTGTTATATTTACGTTAAGTATGATTACTTATGTCATATTATCGGCAATATTTAAAATAGAATTCGTAGGTGAGTTAATTGAAAGAATCAGAAACTATATTAAACAAAAGTTCGTTCATTAAAGAATTAAATGCAACATTAGAAAATGGCGGAGTAATCGCATTTGTAACCGATACGGTTTGGGGACTCGGCTGCTTGCCTGATAATGAAAAAGGTGTTGATAAAATCTATGAAATAAAAGGCAGAGATAGGTCTAAACCTTTAATTTTGATGTCTGATGATTTTGAAAAATTAAAACCTTATGTAAATGAAATCCCGCAAACGGCACAAAATTTAACAGATAAATATTTTCCGGGGGCATTAACTGTCATTCTAAAAAAATCAGAAAAAACTCCCGACTATGTAACATCAAATATGAATACAGTCGGAATAAGGCTTCCCGATAATCAATTTTTTAAAGATTTATGTAAATGTATAAAAGGCGGAGTACTGGCAACTACAAGTGCAAACTTGTCCTCTCATCCGTCATCAAAAACTTATGATGAAGCAAAAAACTCTATAGGCAACCTTGTTGACTATGTTTTTCAAGATTACGGATACAGCTGTAAAGGTAAAGAATCTACCGTAGTTTTAGCAGTTGATGATAATATAAAAGTTTTAAGACAAGGCTCTGTTTGTTTATAGATTTTATATAATCCTCATTTGGATAGATTGTCATATAAAAGAGTTTTTGTGTGAATGCCGCCTGCCTCAATCGGCTCGCAGCCACTATAATAGGCGTCAAA
>CAVEOW010000307.1:0-2298 GCA_963617295.1 bacterium
TCAATATTTTGAATTTCAATCATAGGAAACTTTTCAATTCCGAATTTATCTGCATGTTCTTCGAATTTTTCCATCAATTCAAATCCGCCAATAGCAGAAAACCCAGGATAATTTTCAATTTCCAAATAATTTGACGGTTGCCCCCCAAACATATTTATATCTAAAATTGCGGTTTTTACATTTCCCCTTGCGGCATATATTGCAGCTGAAAAACCCGCAGGTCCCGAACCAAGTATTATTAAATCAAAAATTAATTCTTTTTTATCCATATCCCTCACCTGTTCACTTTAGTTCCCGAAAATATCAGGAATACTGACTCCCGAAATTCTTGTGCCTTTCACTTGATATTCAATATAATCTTCTTTTATAAGTTTTCCGTTTTGAAAGGTCTTAATTAATATTGTATCCGTTCCCGAAAATTTGTCACCTTGTAAAGTTAAAATTGGAGTTTCTGTTGACTCCTCATTAGGGAAATAACTCTTTTTTTCAAATTTTACGGTTTGCCCTTTTACATCATTGACAGTTATATCAGCTCTCGCTCCTGATAGCGGATTTTTAAGGGTTATGGTTTCACCGTTTCTCGATAATACCCATATATCAAGACTTTTTGTGCCAAAATACTCCTTATCCGTTGATTTTGTACAGACTGAAACAACTTTCCATTCTCCGAACAACTCGGTCGGAACCTTATCCGTCATGGATACTGAACCTACTATCATTTCTGCATTACAAACGGATAAAAACATCAAAAATATACTAACAGTAATAAAAAATATCTTTCTCATAATATTTATTTAATAACATTTTTTAACAAATCAAATTCTCTTACAAAATGTTAAGTTAGTATTATATTTTGAAATAATAAATTTTAAATATAATTTTTAGAATAATAAAAACCACCTCAGAAAAGGTGGTTTTATTATGTATTAGTTAATAATTATGAGTAAATTAGACTGATTGTTTTGTCATGTTCAAACATTTAATAACTGTATCAACAACTGTTTGTTGTTCTTCCGGTGTGATTTCAGGGAACATCGGTAATGACATAACTAGTTTTGTATCTTTTTCTGTTAACGGTAAATCGCCTTCTTTGTATCCTAAGCTCTTATGCAATTTTTGTAAGTGTAATGGTACGGGATAGTATATCATTGCACCTACACCGTTTTCTTGAAGAAGTTTATGTACTTCGTCACGATTTTCAATTCTGATTGTGTATTGGTGGTATACGCAGTAAGAATTTTCAATTTCTTTCGGAGTTTGAATTTCAGGATATTTAGCAAACATTTCATTATATCTGTATGCGTTTTCTCTTCTTTTTCTGTTCCAATCATTAATATGAGGCATTTTAACTCTTAAAATAGCAGCTTGGATTTCATCTAATCTTGAGTTAACACCTAATTCATCATGATAGTATCTGATAGCACCACCGTGGTTTCTTAATGCAAGAACTCTGTTGTAAAGAGCTTCATCATTGCATGTAATCATACCGCCATCACCCATACCGCCTAAGTTCTTAGTCGGATAGAAGCTGAAACATCCGAAATCACCGAATGAACCGACTTTTTGACCTTTGTATTCCGCACCGATAGCTTGGCAACAATCTTCAACAACTTTTAAATTATGACGTTTTGCAATTTCCATAATTTTATCCATTTCAGCAGGTTGCCCGTATAAGTGAACAGGAATAATAGCTTTTGTTTTTGGAGTGATTGCTGCTTCAATTTTATTTGCATCAATGTTAAATGTATCAGGATTAATATCAACAAATACAGGAGTTGCACCTGCTAAACCGATTGCACTTGCAGTAGCAACAAATGTGAATGCAGTAGTAATAACTTCATCTCCATGTCCGATATCTAATGCTCTTAAAGCTAAGTGAAGTGCATCCGTACCGGAATTTAAACCGATTGAAAATTTTGTTCCGACAAAATCAGCAAATTCTGTTTGAAATGCTTTGTTGTGTTTTCCTAAAATATATGAGCCTGAAGCTAAAACTTCCAATACTTCTTTCTCAATATCTTTGCCAATAGCGGCATACTGTCTTTTTGAATCTAAAATCGGTATCATATAAATTCTCCTCTACTTCCTATAACCTATAATACAAGTTTAGCACACGAAATGTGTGCCTTTATATAATCTTAATATGCAGATAAATAATTAGAACTTTAACTGCAATAAATTTCTATGGGCAAAAAATAAATAATTAATAAAAGCAAAGGCAGACACTGCCTGCCTTACCTTTTATTAATTATTTAATTATTTTTTATGTCCTCCGGACGGGGAAACTTTTTAAAAAGT
>CAVEOW010000308.1:0-2286 GCA_963617295.1 bacterium
GTATATTGGGTCTTTGAAGTTACATAATTATAAATATTATCAACAAGCTCTTCTTGTGTATTTCCGCTTATCGAATTTGCAATTTTTTGAACACTCGGGGAACTTATTTCAATATTTTTTTCTTCCTTCAAATATCTGTTTATATATTTTTCGGGTTTGAACGGTAATTTTAACATTTGTGCATTCAAGAGATTATATGTTCTGACTTTTGCTATTCCTGATATTGAAATTTGAGTCTGTCCCTCATGTAAATCCTTTAATAAAATTTCTGCGACTTCATTTTCTTCTGATTTATATACTCTTGCAGGTTTAATTGATAATTTTCTCTCCGTAATATATTGTTTCCCCTCTTCTGTAACAGGCAATGGAAGTTTAAATGAAAATTTCGGAACATATCCTGTTGATTCAATTATATAAGTATATTTAAAAGCATATTTTTTATAACTTTGAAGTTCGGCTTTCTCGTCAGGAGTTAAACTTTCAAGTGTTTCGGGTTCAATCTCATATTCAACTCCGCCTTTTGTAAAGGTAAGTATAAACAATGTAAAAATAATGGCAACAACAATGCCGATTAATATCTGATATACAGTAACACCCTTTTTCAACTCAAACTCTCCTTTATTTAATTATATCAAATAAGTTTTATAATGTAATATCTTTAACAGCTAATACGTGATATAATTCATTTGTTAATTTACATTTGACTTGGTTTTATGAAAAATTTACCGAAAATACTGGGATATGTCATATTAATAATCGGAGCAATTTCAATGATATTGCCGTTTATCTATATGTTGAGTCTTTCATTTATGTCCGATAAACAAATAATTTCCGGCAGCGTAAATTTTATTCCCACTCCTTTTACACCTGATAATTATGCTTATGTCATTAAAACTTCGGATATTTTTAAATACTTTTTTAACAGTATGGTAGTTTCATTGTCCACAACTATAGGACAAGTAATAATTTCTGCAATGGCAGGGTACGCCTTTGCAAGATACAACTTTAAATTCAAAGAACCACTTTTTTTGTTGATTCTTGTTTCTATGATGATACCGCCGCAGGTTAACATTGTTCCGCTATTTTTTCTTATGAAACAGTTTCATTGGATAGATACATATTGGGCATTAATAGTTCCGGGGCTGTTTGGCGGATTCGGGGTATTTATGATGAGGCAGTGGTTTAAATCCTTGCCTAAAGATATGGAGTCATCAGCTAAAATTGACGGTTGTTCACCATTTCAAGTCTTTTATAAAATCGCTTTACCTATGGCAACTCCGGCATTGGCAACTTTAGCAATATTCACTTTTATTACAACTTGGAACAGTTTTATGTGGCCGTTAATAGTAACCAATTCAGATTCAATGCGAACATTGCCCATTGCTTTATGTAATTTTAAAGGGAGTTTTCGTGAAATTACGGATTGGGGTGCATTAACCGCATTTTCGGCAATATGTTCTATTCCTGTTATAGCAGTGTTTTTAGCAGGAAGAAAATATTTTATAAATGACATTTTAAGCGGAAGCGTAAAAGAGTAATTATCCCAGTTTTACTAAGTTTTCCTTTAAAATGTTTTCAAGAATTTCGGCACTGTCGCAAACCATATTTACACAATGTTCTTTTCTCTCTTTAGAATGAAAGTCAAATCCTGCACTTAAAACCTTACAACAGTTAACCTTATATTTTTGAGAAAATATTTCGTTAAATTGTTTAGCTGCTGCTCTTGCTTGCATTCCGTCACGCTCGGAATTTTTTCCATATAAATAACCGATAACTATTTGAGCACCTGCAACAGCTCCACACAAACACCTTATACCCATTCCTCCTGAAAACGGGCTTGCAATACTTAAAATATCTTGCTTTACATATCCTTTATCAACTGCTGACTGAACAACTGCTTCAGAACATGAATATCCGCTTAAAAAATATTTTTTTGCCGTTTCTTTCATAAAATTCCTCCATAAATATATTATACATTTATTCTTTAAAAAGTCTTATTATTTTTTTATATGTTTGAATTCCCACTTGAAAAATATTTTAAAATATGTTACAATTGTAGTATAAGGAATAGAAAAATGGAAGCATTAGCGAAACAAAATATATTTTGTTTCGAGAAAATGGTCTTAAAGCTAGGGATACTGATAATGGCAACAGCTGTTTTCTCTCCTCAAATTATGCCTTATAATACGGATATAAGAGCGGAAGTTTTAAAAGGTTATATCCAAAGAGATACTGTAATTAAAGAGCAGGATGACAATGCTCTTTTTTTATTGCAAAGTAAGTGGG
>CAVEOW010000309.1:0-2245 GCA_963617295.1 bacterium
CCTAAATTTTTATCATAAATAATACCGATATCGTAAGTTGAATGATGAGAAGCAAAACCTTCAAGCGATTTTTCCATAAAATCAGAGTATGAATTACTAAAATCAGAAACAGTAAAATATTTATGATGTTCAACATCTTTTATATTTTTATCTAACTCTTCCTGCTCGGGTTTTATACCCTCATCACAGTACATATTAAACAAATTAATTAAATTATCCGCATAATGATTTGTTGTAACAACTTCATCTTTACCAAAGCAGTCAATAAATTTCTCGCCAAAGTTCTTTACAAGAGCCTCAATTTGTTCCAGTTTTTTAGGATTTTGTTCGTATGCGTCCTCGGGTTTTTCAATAATTTTAGCTATGGCATATTTATAAACTTCATCTTTATTAATACTCGATAAAACATTTGAAACTTCAAGCAAATAAAAGTCATCTTTAACGGGAAATATTCTGCACAGAGCATATTGCCCCGGAGTAATTCCTCTAAAGTTATTCATTTTAACAAGTGAAAGAACTTTGTACATTCTTTCGTTTACTAAATTATACATTTCAAAGCCGTTGCTCATACATCTTCCGATTTCAAAGACAGATGAGAAAGATTTTTCCAAGCAATCTAAAATTTCATTTTCATCTTTAGATAAATCTTTTGTATTCTCTCTGTATAACTCAATAATAGAGTTTCTTTCAGGAGTAAGTCTGCGTTCAAAAATATATGGGATTAATAAAGCCTGAACTTTTGATGTATCAGCATTTTGAGCTGCACAGGTTCTCATATATTCTTCGTAATCGGGTTTAATAAGTTCATTAGAAACAGTAAACCCCATTAATTTTGTAATTGTATCCGATATTATTGCTAATTTTTCTATAACTGACATCTCTATCCCCTTTTAGTTTTTACAACTGCACTATGTCTTGCCGTAACACCTTTTTCTTTTCTATAAGAAAAAAATATATCAGACATACAAGATGTGCAATAGTTACAAATATCAATATTCACTACTCCACTGTTTAACAGTTGTTTCTTATTTAATAATTTTAGATCAATAAAATACTTTTCTCCTGCTTTTGTATAACAGTCGGTATTTGATTTATCTTTTATTAACTGTTCAAATGTATCCTCGCTAGTTTCAAAACAACATTTTGAAATAGCAGGCCCGATTAATGCCGTAATATTTTGAGGCTGAACATTTAGTTCATTATACAATTTTTCAACCGTTTTCTTTGCAATTTCAGCAGCTGTTCCACGCCAGCCTGCATGAGCAATTGCACCGATATTATCCTTTTTACTGTAAAAAATAACAGGAACACAATCCGCAAAATTCATAAGCAACATTGAGTTTTCTATATTGGAAATAAGAGCGTCCGTATTGTCATAAAAGGAATTATCAGCTTTAACAATTTCAATATTTGAGCCATGAACCTGCTTTGCGGTAACAATTTCTTCACAGTTTAATTTCTCTTTGAGAAAATATCGGTTTTGTTTTGCCTCTTCTTCCAAATCAGTTCTGTTTGACGGTGTTAATACAAACTCTCTTGTAGTAAAAAAGCAGTCATAATCCTCTAACAGAGTTGATTTTAAAATCTTTTTTCCGTAGAAATCATCAAAATAAAACATTAATCACCCAAAGTATTAAATATTCTGTCGCCTGCATCACCTAACCCCGGAAATATATATCCGTTATCGGTTAAATGGTCATCAATACTAGCAGTTACGATTTTTACATTCGGATATAGTGCATGTACTTTTCTCAAACCCTCGGGAGCACTTATAAGGCTGACAAATCTTATATTTTCTTCCGGTACATTTTTATTAGCAAAAAGTCTGATAGCGTCAACTGCGGAATTTCCCGTCGCAAGCATAGGGTCAAGAATAAGAATAATTTTATTTTTAGGGTTATCAAACTCAATCGGGATTTTGTTATAGTACCAAATCGGAGTCAAAGTTTCTTCATCTCTATACATTCCTATATGACGAACCGTTGCATAAGGCATAATTTCATTTGCAATATCAGAAAATATTAAACCTGCTCTTAAAATAGGTGCAATAATAATTTCCTTATCAGACTTTAACCTTTGGCATTTGCACTCTGTAATAGGTGTACGAACGGTTACATCTTCAAGTTCTAAATCTTCAGTTGCTTTATAAAATAAAAGATATGTAATTCTTCTTATCGCATTTCTGAAAACTTCTGCGGTTGTTTTTGAATTTCTTATTATACTTAAATTATGACAACATATAGGA
>CAVEOW010000310.1:0-2237 GCA_963617295.1 bacterium
TCCCAAGGATGGACGTATCCGAGTTAAACGGAACTTCTTGAATATTGCTATTTTCAAATTGAGCAATATTATCTATTGACTCAACTCTAAGGGCAACACATTGGTTATCAAAACTTGTTATTATAAGCTGATTTGTTATAGAAAATTCAGTTGTTTCAAAGCCTAAAAGCGGTGATAAATCAAGAATTTTAATCATTATACCGTTATAATTAAAAATTCCTATTATACCTTTCGGAAGCTGCTCCGGAATTTCAATTTTCGGTATGTTAATTACTTCAATAACATTTTGTAAGTTTATTGCATACTCTTTTTCATTTAAGTTAAAAATGATAAAATTAGAGTAAGTTTCAGATGAAGAAGTCAATTGATAATTATTGTTCATTTCCGTTCAAACCTTTATAATAATTATACAATAAATTAATGATTATAAAATCAAAGAAATAGACTATAATTATTTTATAAAAAGGAGTAATTTATGGGTAAGAGAAATATAAGTATTATAGATAAATTAACAAAAAAGAACATAAAAGATACAATTGTTTTGGGGCTTGTTACTATTTTAATTGTTGCAAACAGTCTGTTTACACAAGATAAAACAATAATGATTTCTATTACGGTTGGCTTACTTATTTTTTATTTTGTACTTTATCAGGTATCAAAAAATGACCTTTTAAAATCTATAGATAAATTAATAGATAATGAGTTAAAAGAATTCCAAAAAATAGCAGTAAAAGTACTACAGTTAAGCGAAAAACAAAAACAATTAACCCATAAATACATACAAACCTTGAATGATGTTGTTCAAACAACTAAACTTTCAAAGAACAATGCTGTAAAAACAAAAGAAAAAACTCAATCAATATCTGTAAAAATGCAAGAAGCCTATGATTCTTCAAGTAAAGAATCTCGTTCATTAGAAGATAATATTCTTACAATGCAAAATTTAAAACATAAAGTTCAAGTTATTGCAGAGTTAATTATTGAGTTAACGGACTATATTAAACAAATAGGTTCAACCGTAAATGTAGTTGAAAATATATCCGAGCAAACAAATATGCTTGCCTTAAATGCGGCGGTTGAAGCGGCAAGAGCAGGTGAATACGGTAAAGGTTTTGCTGTAGTTGCGGGTGAAATCAGAAAACTTGCCGATGAATCAAAACAAGCTACAAATAAAATTACATCACTTGTTGCAGAAATTGAACAAACAACATCTTCAACAATTATGGCAACAGAAGACGGGGCAAAAGAAATTGAAGTCGGTGTAAAATATGCAACAACAATAAGTGAAAACTTATCTTCAATGGTTATGAATATGAAAGAATTAAGAATTGAAATGAATGATGTTCTCACTTCTTCTATTGACCAACAATCAATTACAAATGAAGTTCTTGAAGTAATTGATAATATGCAAAAAGGTATATCAGAAACGATTAACACACTTGAAGAAAATATTGAAAATATTCGTGCGTTCTCTGAAATATCTACAAATATTAAAGATAACATTGCTAACTAATAAGGCAGTATAATGCAGTATAATCCCGAAGAATATAATGAAATTTTAAATATTTTTAAGGCTGAAAGTGAAGAAATAATTCAGGAAATTAATGATAATTTTCTGATTTTGGAGAAAAATACCGAAGATAAAACTCCGTTGAAAAAATTATTTCAATTAGCACACTCGCTTAAAAGTGCTGCAAGAATGATTAGTTTTAACAGTATTCAAGATATTGCTCATAAGCTGGAAGATATTTTGACTTATTGGAAAAATGACAGTGTAAAAATTAATCCTGACTTTTTTGAAGAAATTTATAAAATTTGTGATTTTATAGGTGAATTGATTGTAAAATCGGTTGAAAAAAAGAGCGACTATTATGATGAAAAAGTAATGATTTTCATTAAAACTCTTGATAATTTTATTACGGATAACAATATTATTGAAAATGATGATAATAAAAATATAATCAGAGACAATTTCATAAAAAGTACAATTGATATAAAAGCAATTATGCTTGAATTAATGTTTGTATTGGAGCGTAACGGCGATGATACTTTTGAAGATTTTATTTCCGTTATTAAGGATAACTTAATTAAACTAAAAGAAATTTTTGCAAAAACAGAATATTCTTCCGTAATAAATAAAATAAATGAGTTAATTACTTTTGTTTCTGATGTAAAAGAAGAAGATTTTAATTCTGCGGTTTTCAAGGCAAAAGTTATAGATTTAAACAGTGCAATAT
>CAVEOW010000311.1:0-2234 GCA_963617295.1 bacterium
TTCAAGAACTTTCTGATGAACTTGAGTCTTTTTACCGATATTTTCCGCACATTTTTCACAGAAAATTCCTCCCTGCTCTATTGAAAAATATATGTTGCCTTCTTTTGGTGTACTTGAACATTTTATACAATTTTCAAGTTCCATTGAATAGCCTGTAATATTCATAATTTTAAGCTGAAATTTCAAAACACATAACATAACAAGTTCTTTTTTTTCTGCTTTTGAAATTTCTTCCAAAAACGTATAGAACAAATTATAAATTTCCTTACTGTTAGGGTCGTTTTCCACCCCAAAGTTTGAAATTATTTCAGCACAATAAAGCGAATAGAACAATTTATTCATATCTTGTCTTAGGTTAAAAAAAGTGTTCAACGCTTCCGCTTGGCAGATTGTATCAAGATTTCTCCCTTTGTTAAGCATGAGTTTATTTGCAACCAGTAAATCCATTCTTCCGCCAAGTTTACTGTTCAATTTTTTTATACCTTTAGCAACCCCACGTATTAACCCTTTTTCTTCCGAATACATAACCATAACCTTATCAGCTTCGCTGATATTATATGATTTAAGGTTAATAACATTAGTGGTAAATTGTTCTTTCATTTTAGAAATCCATTTTACCGCTGCCCGAGTAAACACCTCTAATATAGTGCATAAGTTCATTCGGACTGTCAGAGTGTTCCAGTGCCACTTCTTTAGATATCAAACCTTTTTGATATAAATCATAAAGAGAAATATTAAAGGTTATCATATCATTATAAGCACCTTTTTGAACCAGTTTATAAATTTCTTCAAGCTCGTCTTTTAAAATAAAATCTTTAATCGTAGCAGTTGAGAAAAGAATTTCGCAAGCAGGAATTCTGCCCTCTCCTGAGGCTTTCGGCAACAATTTTTGTGAAATAGAGCCTCTGAATACTTCTGCAAATTGACTTCTTACAACTTCTCTTTCGTTCGGAGCAAAGAAACTCAAAACACGGTTAATGGTCTGTATTGCATTAAATGTGTGCAACGTAGCAAAAACCAAGTGTCCTGTTTCTGCTGCGTGCAATGCACTTTGAACAGTTTCCATATCTCTGATTTCACCGATTAAGATAACATCAGGGTCTTGACGAAGTGCATATTTTAAACCGTCTAAATAACTTGCCGTATCAATTCCGATTTGTCTTTGAGTGAAAATAGATTTATTACTTTTATAAACGTATTCAATCGGGTCCTCAATCGTAACAATATGCTTTTTCTTAGTATTGTTTATATGATTTAAAATTGAAGCAATTGTAGTTGATTTACCTGAACCGGCAACCCCTGTAACAAGAACTATACCGTTATCAAAATGAGAAAATTTTTCAATATTTTGAGGTAAACTTAACTGTTCCAAAGTCGGAATATCATAGGATACCAAACGTATTGTCATTGAGTGATAGCCGAATGACATCGCTAAGTTAACCCTAAATCTGCACAGATGTTCGATTTCATAAGGGAAATCCGAATCAAAAGAGTTAAAAATTTTATCTCTCATTGATATTGGTGCCATCGTATCAATAGCTTTTATCATATCTTCTTCCGTAACAGGCGGTAATTTTGATTTCATAATTTTCCCGTCTATACGAAAAGCCGGAACTTCACCCACAATAAAGTGCAAGTCAGAAGCCTTTAATTCTATTGCCTTTTTTAATAATGTATCTATGGTATAATCATTCATTTTCTTACTCCGATTGTATATTAAAAGTATATTACTTTTTCGGCAATAAGAAAACTATTACAAAAAAAATTAATATTATGTAATGTTTTTGACTATTACGTCTATTTGTTGTGTAATATAAAATATCTTATAAGGATAAAATTGCGATTAATGTACATAAAAGAACTGGAAATAGATAATTTTAAATCTTTTGCCAATGATGTTACAATACCGTTCTTAAAAGGATTTACGACAATTTCGGGACCAAACGGGTCAGGAAAAAGTAACATTATTGACTCTGTTTTGTTTGCACTGGGGCTTGCGAGTGCAAGAAACTTGCGTACGGAGCAACTTTCGGATTTTATTTCCACTCATACCAAAAAGAATGAAGCCTTTGTTAAAGTTGTTTTTGAACCTGAAAACAACGAAGAAGAAACCGTTACGGTAGGAAGAAAAATCAGAAAATCTTCTCAAGGCTTTAACAGTGTTTATTATCTCAATGACCAAGTTTCAACCTTGACTGATATTCATACAAAACTTGAAAAATATCGTATTACAC
>CAVEOW010000312.1:0-2225 GCA_963617295.1 bacterium
CAGTAATAACGGTATTTGAACGATAAAATTTAAGCCGTCAAAGGAGTTTTTATATTGAATTGGAAAATAAAAACAAAAAATCAGCCCCGGAATTGCCGTTATAAGATATGGCATTATTACATTTGTCCATTTTTTAGTTAAATAATTTTTATATTCAAACTTTCCTGACAAATGCCGGAATAAAAATCCCGAAATAAATATAAAAAGAGCAGTTCCTCCGCAAACAATTTCCGTATTTATATAGTGAGCAAGGCTTGTTTTTTCGCCTATTTGCATTGTATGTCCCATTATAATCAATAAAATTGCAAGTCCTCTAAACACATTTATATAATTTAGAAAGCGGCTTTTTTTAGGTAGTATGTTGTTTTCAATTTTTACTTCATCCATCTTTATAACTCCAGCCATAAAACTTGATAAGGTACCAGTTTTAAGTGCATTTCTCTTTTTTGCAAAGAAATATTTACCTTTATATCATCACCGTTGATTAGATTTTTTAGTGTTGATATATGTCCGTCATTTTTTAGAATTATGTCAATCGGCAGGCTGACTTCTGCCACAAGTTTTTCATTTGATAAGTTATTTATTACCAAAATTTGAGAACTTTTATTTTTGCGAATGTATGCAAAGTTGCTTTTTGACTTTGTATTTAAAATAATAAAATCCCCGTCAACCATTACAGGCAATGACTTTCTTATTGTAATTAAATTTTTAACTTTCTCATAAACCTTTGAATTAAATTGATAATATCCTCTTGTTGAGCCGTAGAAAAGTTTTGCCGGAACATCCCCTCTATTTATGTCCCGAGAGTCAAAAGGAGAGAGAAAACTTGAAATATGCAATTTTTCTTTAGCTCTTCTTAGTGCAGATTTTTTTGCATTCTCATAATTATTTGCTACCCCTACTTCATCGCCATAGTATATAATCGGAATTCCGGGGAGTGAAAATAATATAGAAAAAGCCGTTTCAATTCTGTTTGGGTTTTTATCCAAAAAGTTTGCAAGTCGTCCGCTTACTCCGTAACCGTTTCTGAAGCTTTCTCCTTTAAATACCAAATCATTAAATATGATTGAGCGAACTTCAGGTGTAACCATTTCAAGTGTTAACTCATCGTGAACTCGCAAAAATATTCCCCATGCTGTTGTTTTTGGAATTTCGGGAGTCTTTTTATATGCTTCAACGAAATATTTTTTATCTCCTGTAATAAGACTTGCCCATATTGCAGGCATATACGGAAAATTATAAGCTATTTGTGCTTCATTTGTTCTTTTAATTTTTTTATCTGTGTCATTTATTTTTAAATCAATATCTCGTTCTTTACCGAAATATTGAATAATGTCTTTAGGCTGCTGGCAGGCTTCAACCTGTATAACACTTGCAGGTGCAGTGAGCTGAATATAATTACTTAATAATTTTACAATAGCATGTGTTTTGGGGCGGTTTTCCGCATTTGTTCCTGCTTCTTTTGAAAGGTAAGGGATTGCGTCCATTCTAAAAATATCAATGCTGGAATTTGCCCAATAAGTAACTGTTTCAAGCATATAGTATAAAACTTTCGGATTTCCCCAGTTTATATCAAGTTGAAAAGGATAAAACGTGTGATAAAGATAATATTTTTTTCCGTTAATACTTACTTCCCTGTAGTTATTTTCACTGCTATCAGGAAATATTAATCGTCTTTTTGAAATTTTGCCGTTATCTTCCGTGTATTCTGCAACAAACCCCAATTTTTCGTCTTTGTATCTTTTATATTCAGGCATTTTATCCGTGTATATAAAATAATCAAGGTAATTTTCATCGCCTGCTTCAAGTTTTTTAAACCATTCATGTTCTTGTGATAAGTGATTTAATACTAAATCAGCTTTTATTTTAAACCCTTTTTCTTTTGCATATTTTATAAATAATTCAAATTCTTTTGTACCACCCAGTTCAGGTCTTACATTTTGTGGATTTTTTACGTCAAATCCCGAGTCATTCATAGGACTTTCCGCAAACGGGAGCATGTATAATGTTGTTACTCCTAAATCTTTTAAGTAATCCAACATTATGGCGGTATCTTTAAACGTATTTGATTCATTGTTTTTCATTGTTCCGAATTGGTCAACATAAAACATGTAAATAATTTCATTTTTGTACCAATCAGAACTTCTATCAATATCTTCTTTTATAAGTTGTTGAGGGCGTGATTTAACTGCTTTTTCAGCATAATCAAGTACTGTATTATAGAT
>CAVEOW010000313.1:0-2196 GCA_963617295.1 bacterium
ACATAGAACTCAACAAATATTGCAAAATTGGAATATGAATAAAAATATTGAAGTTAACTGCTATAAAGGTTCTGAAACCTTGCTTGTTGCGTCAGGCATTGTAAAAGAAATAAAATCAGCTCTTCAAACAAAGGTAAATTTACCGAGCGGCGGATATTTGTTTATTCAAACAACAGAAGCCCTTACAGTTATTGATGTTAACAGCGGTAAATTTGTAAGCTCAAACACACAAGATGAAACAATTCTAAAAACCAATATTGAAGCGGTTCACGAAATTGCAAGACAATTAAGACTAAGAAATATCGGCGGTATGGTTATCGTTGACTTTATCGATATGACAAACAGACGTGATAAACTTGCTATGATGGAAGAACTTGAACTTGCAGTCGAAAATGATAAGACAAAACCTCAAGTCGGACAGTTGTCTGATTTAGGATTGGTTGAATTAACAAGACACAGACAAGGTCAAGCATTATCAGAAATTTTCGGCAAGAAATGTCCGCATTGCCAAGGCTCGGGGATTATCCCTGATGACTTAAATTTCTCTGCTCCCGTAAGCGAGGGAGAAATTAAAGCTAAAGCGGCAAAATTAAAATTGCCTGTTCAACAAATTAAGAATAAAACACCTAACTACAAACAAAATAAAGTGTTTAATAATCCAAACAATAACCCGTTGAACGAAAATAATGAGCAACAAAATAATCAACAACAGAATAACGGACAACAAAATAACCAAAATAATAATCAAAACAATAAGAGAAATAATCAATTTAACAAGAAAAAGAATTTCAACAACAACTATAACAACCAAAACAATCAAAAATTTGATAATAATAAAAGACTTGAGCAATCAGGAGAAGCTGTTGAAACAATGGTTCAAGGGGAGCAAACCTCACCAGCCGTCGAAGTAAAAGCAACAGAAGTTGAAAATAAGCAACAAATTGAAATTGTTGAACAAAAAGCAGAAGAAAAACCGACTGCAGAAACCAGAACAACACTTGAAACACCTGCGGTTGAAGTTGAAAAACCTGCTAATGAAAAAGAAGAAACAAAAAAGGCAGGCAGAAAACCAAGAAAAACCAAGAAAGTTGAAAAACAGGCTAAAATCGAAGCCGAAAATGCTGAAATGAAACCTGTAGCTGTAGAAGAAAAAGCTGTAGAGACACAAACAAACCAAACAGAACCAACAGAAGAGGAAAAACCTGAAAAGAAAAAAGCAGGCAGAAAACCAAGAAAAAATAAAAAAGAAGAAAAACAAAAGGGAACTGACGTAAATGAATAATTCTATATTCATTGCAGAAAATATTGATTTATTTAATGCGGATATTCCGCTAAAAAAAACTGTGGGGAATGATATTGTCATTCCCTCTTCGTCTGAATCTGATTTTCTTGACAAAGTAAGCGAAGAGACTTCTCCCAATTACACAATATGGATAATTACTTCTGTCGTTGTTATATTGGTCATTGTAATAATAGCAATACTGTTTAAAAACTTAGACAGGATGAAATATAGTGAAATATCACAAATAGAAGATATTCCACAAAACGATTCCGAGATTGATGAAACAAAAGATGAGGCAAGAATTGTACAAGAAAAACCGAGAGGCAACAAGAAATCCTCTTACGCTACACCCTCATCAATTTCAGCTGCAATAAGATTATTTTTAGAAAAAACTAAAAACAGATAATTAAAAGAAAGATTTCGCTCTCTTTTTTAATCTAAATTCCAATTTCAGAATTTATCAAGAATTTTACCGATTTCACCTTGAGTTATGTCTTTTCCACCGGCACTGTAATCAGCGTCTTGATAATAGTCAAGAAGTCGATTCATAGCCTGTAAATTTGTTTCCCCTACGTGAGAATTTTGATAACCGACTGCTTCACGTGCAGGTAAAATATAATCTAAATCACCCCTAAAATTATGTACATCTTTTGCTGTTAGATATGGACTATCTTCAGTAAGATATTTATTCATTGTAGAGAATATATCTCCGGCTTTCGAATCTGTAGTTGAATATGTATTTCCTTGATACTCAAATTCAGTCGTATTAGATTTTGTAAATGATTTCTTTTGACTAACAGAAATCTGATAGTTTGCATTAATAGAATCCATAAAATATCCCCCGTATTATTTGCCTAATATTTATGATTCCTGCATTCAAGAAGCAATCGCAACACTATAAAGTTGAAAAACTT
>CAVEOW010000314.1:0-1166 GCA_963617295.1 bacterium
CTCAGGAGAGAAACAGTTTGTTGCAAAGATTGTTGATTTTGATAAAAATGAAGGGTTAACAGTATTTGCTTATAAAGACAAAAATAATATTTTAATTAAAAAAGATAATATTTTAAGTGCAAAATTATACTCAAGCGAAATATAGGAGAAAGAATATGATTAAAATCGGAACAGCATTATTTGAGGCTTGTGAAGAACTCGAAAGAGAAAAAGGTATAACAAAAGAAGTTATTATTTCTTCTTTGTGTGATGCTATGGTTACTGCTTATAAAAAAACCATAAAACAAAAAGAAGTACCGAATGTTGAAGCTATTCTTGATGAACAATCAGGTGAAATCGGTGTTTTCAGAACTAAATTGGTTGTTGAAAATGTTACTGATCCGGATTTAGAAATTTCTTTAGAAGATGCAAAAGAAATTGACGATGAAGTTGAACTTGAAGATGAAGTTAAAATTGAAGTTACACCTGAAAACTTTGGCAGAATTGCCGCTCAAAGTGCAAAACAAGTTATCACTCAAAGAATTCGTGAAGCTGAAAGAAAGCTTGTTCTTGATGAATTTATGGAAAAGAAAGGTACTTTAACTACAGGTATTATTCAAAGAGTTGAAAACAGAAATGTTATTGTTAACATTGGTAAAACTGATGCAATAATGCCTCAAAAAGAACAAATTCCGGGTGAATACTACAAACCCGGTAACAGAATCAGAGTATTTGTTCTTAATGTTAAAGAAACATCAAGACTTCCGCAAGTTATTGTTTCACACGCTCATGCTGAAATTGTAAGAGAGTTATTTGAACTTGAAGTTCCTGAAATTGAAGACGGAATTGTTGAAATTAAATCAATTGCAAGAGAAGCAGGCTACAGAACTAAAATTGCAGTTGCAAGTAATGACCCTGAGGTTGACTCCGTAGGAGCTTGTATCGGGCCAAGAGGAAGCAGAATTCAAACTATTATCGGCGAACTTAAAAATGAAAAAATTGATATCGTAAGATATTCTGATAATCCTGTTGAATATATCGTAAGTGCATTATCACCTGCAAGAATTGTATCTGTTGATATTTTGGCTGATGATGAATATTCAAAAGAAGCATTCGTAATTGTTCCTGATGACCAACTAAGTTTAGCTATCGGACGTGACGGACAAAACGTAAGACTTGCTCACAAA
>CAVEOW010000314.1:1178-1581 GCA_963617295.1 bacterium
CGGCTTGAAGATAGATATTAAGAGCGAAACTCAAGCTGAAAAAATGGATTACAATAATCCTCAACCTCACATGGAAGAAGAACAACCTGACGCTGCTGACGATGAAGAATATGATGAAATAGCAGAAGAAGTTCGTGAACAAGAAGAATATGCGGTTGATGAAGATGATGTTGAAGCATTAGATAATGCAGGTTCAACTGAAGATACAGTAGAAGAATAAATAAAAAAGGAGTAATAAACTATGCAAATTAAGGATTACCAAGTTGTATTATTAGGTGTAATGATTGCACTGGGTTCTGTTGTGTCAACTTTTATTTTATCTAAAGCCGTAGTTGATTTTCAAAAAATCCAAACACAAACAATTAAAGTAACGGGAAGTGCCAGCCAAAATGTTACTTCTGAT
>CAVEOW010000314.1:1591-2189 GCA_963617295.1 bacterium
CTTCTGATCGTTCTTCATGGGGCTTTTCATTCAAAACAACAAAACCTACATTAAAAGAATGTTATGCAAAATTAAATCAAGATAAGAAAGTTATTGAAGATTTCTTAAAAGCTAACAATATAAATGAAAGTGATGTTGAATTTCAAACTATCGGTAACTCTGAAAACTACAGAAGAACTTCAAACGGATATAATACAAATGAAATTGTAAGTTACTCTGCTTGGCGAAATGTAACCGTAAAATCTAACGAAACAGAAAATCTTTCTAAAGTAGCCGGAAACATTGATACATTAATTGATAAAAACATTGAATTGTCATCTGAGGATGTTCAATATTTCGTTTCAAACTTAGATGATATCAAAGTTAAAATGGTAGGTGAAGCTGCTAAGAATGCTCAAGAAAGAGCAAAATCAATGGTATCAGGCACAAAAGGAAAAATCGGAACTATGAACAGTGCAAGAATGGGCGTTTTCCAAATTGTCCCTGTTGATTCAACCGATGTTTCAGATTACGGCTATAATGATACTTCATCAAAAGAAAAGAAAGTTGTTGCTACCGTTACTGCAACATTCACGGTAAAATAGCAACTGACATAAAT
>CAVEOW010000315.1:0-2172 GCA_963617295.1 bacterium
CAACCGTACTTATATGCGTTCTTCGCTTCTGTCTTGCTAAGTTCCATAAATTCCCTTTTTTCTTTATAAAATCTTATATTATTTTCGCATAAAAAAATGATTTTGTATAATTTATGGATTTACTATGATTACATATAATTTTTATTGTAAAGAAGCGTTTTTGTATAAACTCCACCGCTCTCGACAGGTTCACAACCACCATAAAGAGGTTTCCATTTAGGTCGTGTATATTTCTCTTTTTCTCAACCATATATGGAATTTTGTAACCTCACTTATTTTAAATAAATTACAAACTTTTCCCTGTATATTCATCTCTGTAACAGTGGCAAGACGGGCTTAAAGTCCCGTCACAACAAACGCTTCTTCCTCCTCTGCAACCGCATTCTCCACCGTGGTGAGAGCAACATCCTCTTCCTGCCAAACAATCATTTGCATTTTGAGAGTTATTGTAAACATAAAACCCTATACAACCACATATTACAACAAATAAAATGATAAGAAAATTTTTCATAATTACCTCAAACAAAAATATTCTTTCATTTCATCCCCGATATTTCTATTAGCCAAGTGGGCAATATTTTCAACTTCTTAACTCAATAATTAACAAAGTTTTATATAAAATTTAAGTTTATTATCATGCTGATTTGTTCTATACTTAATAGGTAAATAAACATGTTTTGAAAGGATGTTTTATGAAAAATACGGTTGTTGTAGGTGCTCAGTGGGGAGATGAGGGGAAAGCCAAAATTACAGATTTATTGGCAGAATATGCAGACGTCATAATCCGTTATCAAGGCGGTTGCAACGCAGGTCATACAGTAGTTGCAAACAATGAAAAATATAAATTTCACTTAATTCCGTCAGGGGTTTTGTATAAGGACAAATTCTGTTTCATTGGAGCCGGCACGGTAATTCATCCTGAAACATTCTTAAAAGAAACACAAGAGTTAATTGAACGTGGAGTTGATTTATCTTGTTTAAAAATAAGCCCGTTAGCTTCAATTACAATGCCTTATCATATTGATATAGACGGTATAAGTGAAAGTACATCAGGGAAAAATAAAATCGGTACAACTAAAAAGGGTATCGGTCCTACTTATGCGGATAAAATCGGCAGATACGGGCTTAAAATTCAAGATTTATATAATGAAGAATCTTTGAATGACAGATTGGAAACCATTCTTCCATTGAAAAATAAAATGTTAAGAGAAGTTTTCGGTACAAAAGTTTATAAAAAAGATGATATTTTAGAATATTGCAGAAAATATGCAGAAATATTCAGCCCTTATGTTTGTAATGAATGGGTAGATAAATTATCAAGTGCCTTAAAAGAAGATAAAAAAATTCTGTTTGAAGGTGCTCAAGGCATAATGCTTGATATTGATTACGGAACATACCCTTATGTTACAAGTTCTAACCCGATAGGCGGCGGAGCTGCAACAGGAAGCGGAATAGGTCCTACTCATATTCAAAATGTAATAGGTGTTACAAAAGCATATATTACAAGAGTCGGAGAAGGTCCTTTTATTACGGAATTAACAGATGAAATCGGTGAAAGAATAAGACAAATCGGCGGAGAATTCGGAACAACAACAGGTCGTCCAAGACGTTGCGGTTGGTTTGATGCTGTTCTTTCAAGATATTGCGTTTTAGTTGGCGGTTTAACTCAAATGGCAATAACTAAAATTGACGTATTTAATGATTTTGACGAGTTAAAGGTTTGTGTTGCATATAAAGACAAACGTGACGGTAAAATCTATAAAGATTATCCGACTGACATCAATATTCACAAATATTTAGAACCTGTTTATGAAACGTTTAAAGGTTGGAATTCCGATATATCAAATGCAAAATCATTGGATGAATTACCTGAAAATACCAAAATATACTTGAATAAACTTGAAGAACTCGTCGGTATTCCTATAAAAATTATAAGTGTAGGACCGGATAGAGAACAAACAATAATTTTAGAAAATCCTTTTAAATAAATAAAATATTTATATGTAGAAGAGCTTCCGATTGGAAGCTCTTTTTATATGTTGTTTTTTCTGTTCCCGAATAATAAGTTCGCTTTTTTTAATTTCTCTTTCATAATAAATCTAATTATTCCTCTAACATCAGCAACCATTTTTTGCTGAATTGCATTTAACTTTTCATACATATCTTCTGCCT
>CAVEOW010000316.1:0-2163 GCA_963617295.1 bacterium
ATGTTAAGAGACAGTGTTTTAGATAAATACGCAGGTATAATTGATACCCCGATGAGCGTTTTAGGCACGGTTAGTAAAATCTTGCTTTTAATGCTGATATTCTTAGCAAGTGCAGGAATTGTTTTTTACCAATTCCTGTTACAAAAATTTGATTATATAAACATATTAATGATTTTAGGGCTGGTTGGTTCTGTTGTTTTATCAATAATAATTTCAGTAAAACCTAAAACAGCATCTTATCTATCACCTTTCTTTGCATTTGCAGAGGGAGCAATGTTAAGCAGTTTATCTTGTTTCTTTGAAGCAAGTTTTCCGGGGATTGTCGTTCAGGCAGTTTCAATTACGTTCATAGTTATGTTTGCAATGGCAATTCTTTATATTACAGGTATAATAAGAGCTACAGACAAATTTAGAGCGGTAATATATTCTGCCACAACAGCAATATTTATATTTTATTTGGCAGGAATTGTTTTAATGTTGTTCCATATAAACATCCCTTATTTTAGCAACACTTATTCACTTCCTTTTGTAATTTTAAATATTGCAATAGCAGCTATAGCAGCATTAAATTTCATACTTGATTTTGATTTCATTGAAAATGGTGCTAACAGAATGCTACCATCATATTTTGAATGGTACGCAGCTGTTTCTTTAATAGCAACATTAGCTTGGTTGTATGTTGAAATTTTAAGATTGTTAGCTCGTTTTAGAAACAGATAACAAAAATTTTATTATAATAAAAAGCACCCTTAATCGGGTGTTTTTTTAGTAGAAAAATTACTTAAAATCCTGCAATATTTTCTTCTCTTGAATGCTCAACTTCACATTTAACTTGAAATATTTGACCGTATAATTCACAATTCATACCAAGTTCGTGAGCAGTATTTAATGTATATTGCATAAGATTATAGATAGGCACTAAATCTTTATCCACATTATCCATAATCCATCTGAAATCAAGATTTAAAACAACACTCTTAATATTTATATCTTTACATTTATGAAGCCACATATTAATTTCGTATTCACTATCATTCAATCCCGGTACAATTATATATTTTGCCTTAACATAGTCAGCATCTTTCGGCTGGTGTTTTGCATATTCTTTTAAATTATTCCAAACTCTATCATAAGAATCCACTTGTTTAACTTTTCTATGGATTTCTTTAGAGCCTGCATCTATAGAAACAAGAGTTCTTACAACACCTTTTTTAAGCCCTTTAATAATTGAATTACTCTTCTTTATAGCGTTTGTGTGAATAATTATTCGTTTAAAATCATTTTTAATAAATTCATGAAGCAAGTCTTCAAACTCACAATAAATAGTAGGTTCTCCGCCTGCAAAATCTATTGTTCCTTCTTTTTTTAATATGTTATTTTTTATCATATCTTTTATTAACGGTAAAACTTTATAAGGTTTTGTATGCTCTAAAACATATTTATCTCTTGGAGCATCACAATAAATACAATTTGAATTGCAAGGTACCCACGGAGTAAGAAGCA
Source organism: bacterium (assembly GCA_963617295.1). Classification (GTDB taxonomy): domain Bacteria; phylum Cyanobacteriota; class Vampirovibrionia; order Gastranaerophilales; family Gastranaerophilaceae; genus Avigastranaerophilus. The sequence goes on from CAVEOW010000316.1 coordinate 1,504, forward strand.
AATAATCTATGTAATCATCATCATCCCACTCCTTAAAAGCAGTATTTACACAGTCCTTACACAGTTCAGGACAAGAGTTTTCTCTGTACTTTTGTCGTAATTCTCTCTTAATTCTGAAAAAATCAGCCCAATCAATTTTTTCTCCGTTATAATTCTCATAAATAACAGGTCGTCCGCCATATCTCGGGTTAAAGTTGTTACAAAAACGAATACGATTACAATGGTCCAAAACCATTCCGTGTTCTATATAACTGCAGCTTTCAAAACCTTCCACAATATACCTCTACATTAAATTATATTCTGAAACTATATATCGGAAATTGTTGTAATCAACTAAATTAAAATCAAGCTCTTTAGCTCTCTTTATGATATAGTTGCACAACTCTGCCAATTCTTTCGGTTTGGGTAAATTCTTAGCTCTTAAATCACGGCAATAATCATTTTCAATATCAACTACAATGGATTTAATTCCGCAAGCCATATTCAAGCTGAACCATTTTTCAATTTCTTCCCTGTTTGTATTTACTCCGGGGATTAAAATAAATTTTGTTTCAACCAAAAGTTTGTTATCATCAGGTTGGACTGCAGCATACTTTTCAGCATTTTCCCAAAATTTATCAAATTTATCAACACGTTTTATTCTGTTATAAGTATTTCTTG
>CAVEOW010000317.1:0-2141 GCA_963617295.1 bacterium
GATATTATGATGTTATTTAACCTTGTTTGGCTTGGCGATGCTTGGCGAGAAGTGTATCCCGAATTAAAAGATTTTGATAAGAAAAAAATGAATTATACTCTTGATGACAGGAAAACACTTATCGAAATCAACAGGAAGATAATGAGTCAAATTATACCGACTTTTAAACAATTTCAAGATGACGGTCGTATTGAAATTATTACAAGTCCTTATAATCACCCGATTATCCCTATTTTAATAAATCCTAAAGATTTAAAAACTCCGTCATTAAAATATCCTTTGCCTGATTGCAAAATGGCATTAATGATGGACTTAAAAGAACAGATAAAAATGGCTGTTGATAAGATTACCGAAACATTTGGGCAGGCTCCGCAGGGAATTTGGCCAAGTGAACATTGCGTCAGCCAAAAAACTTTGGATGTAATGGCGAACTATGGCTTTAAATGGACGATTACAGATGAAAGTGTTCTGTCTAATTCCTTAAAAAAAGAATTTGTAAGAGATTACAGAGGCTGTTATGAAGATCCTTACGATGTTTGCTCATTATATGTTTATAAAACAAAACAGGAAAGAGAAATAAACATTGTTTTTAGGGATTCTGTTATTCCAAACCTTATTACATTTGAATATCCGCATAGAGATAGCGAACAAAGTGCTAACGATTTATTTGACAGAATTAAAACTGTTTATGATAAATTAAAATATTCTCCCGATAAAAAACACCTTTTAACAATTGCAATGGACGGTGAAAACAGTTGGGATTCTTATCCTTGCAACGGAAGAACATTTTTGAAAAAGTTGTATTCACTTATTAATAATGACAAAGCAATAAAAACTGTCTTGGTCAGTGAATATGTTGATGAAAACAAAAAAAACGAAAAAGAATTAAAAAAGATTAAGGCAGGGTCTTGGCAAAACCAAGAGTTTCAACTTTGGATAGCAGAACCTACAAAAAACTTAGCGTGGAAATATTTGCTCCATGCAAGAAGTGAATATAAAAAAGCTGAAAAAGCAGGACTTTTAACGAAAGAACAAATAAAAGCAATAAAGCGAGAAATCTTTATTGATGAGAGTTCTGACTGGTATTGGTGGTACGGTGAACCTAATAACTCGGGGCAAGACCACATATTTGATTTTATGTTCAGAGAACATTTGAAAAATGTATATATTCTTTTGGGTAAAAAAGTTCCTGACTATTTGGAAATGCCCTTAATTGCATATATGGGAAAACCGTCGAAAGTTCCGAGAAAACAAATTTCACCTATCATTACAGGCTATCCCGATAATAATGATGAATGGATTAACGCAGGATGTATTGATATTCCGGCAGGTCCTATATTGCAAGAAAATAAGTTATTCAACAGAATTTATTTCGGAAATGATAAAGACAACTTGTATCTGCGTTTTGATATGAACAGTTATTTCTTTGACAGAAAAGACACATTCCAAGAATACTGTGCTTTGTATATTTATTTAAAAACATACAGAAATAATTGTAATCAGACATCTCCAATCAGGCCTACAAACAAAACCGGCAATATGTTTCCTGTTTTATTGGACGGTTATACTCATGAGATAAAAATTGTTCTTGCAGGTACAAAACGATATGCACTTCAATATTCAAGGGCAATAAAAGACGGGTTGTGGCAATTGCAATGGGAACACAAAATAAAATACGCTTATAATGATATTTGTGAAGTTAAAATTCCGTTTGAAGACTTAGGTATTACTTATGATGAAAGTTTTGATTTCTTCTGTATGACAGCTCTTAGCGGAATTACGGAAGAAGTATATCCTAAAGATATTCCGCTCACATTGACCAGACCTAAAAAAAACCCTTCTTAAAATAAAGAAGGGAATGAGCACTAAGAATAAGCAATCAGAAGAGTTGAGGATTTACATTTTTATAATAAAAGATTCTTCACTCAACTTCATTGTACTTAAAGGCTATATTTGCCTGTTATACTTTTGACTGATAAAACAAACATCACATTTGTATAGGTTTTATATATTTTTTAATAATTATTTGTTTGAAATGTCAGGCACTGCCTGATAAAACAGGAAAATTATATTTGTCGGGCATGTATGATGTGAACCCCAAAAAGAGGACAAAAGAAGTAGGCAAGAAAAAGGGAGTAGCA
>CAVEOW010000318.1:0-2126 GCA_963617295.1 bacterium
ATATAGATATGTAATAAGGGTAGGGAAAAATCATGGCAAAAGTTTTATTATCGATTCCGGACAAATTTTTAAGTCAAATAGATGAAATTGCTGAAAATGAACAAAGGACAAGAAGTGAACTCATCCGTGAAGCTCTTAGAACTTATATGAAAAGAAATATTGCATTTGATATTAAAAAATCCAATGCTCAAGCTGAAATTTTGGAAAAACTTCTTGACTGATTTTATATAGAAAATCGGTCGGCTTGAATTTTTATATTTTTGTAATAAAATTTTATTAAATATCTTTAACCGATAATGATAAATAAACATAGAGGATTTTCATGACGGCAAGAGTTTTAATAAGTTTTATAATTATTTCACTGGCTATGTTAGTTGTTCCCTCGGACGTAAAGGCCGAAGCGGTTACAACCGCAACTATAAAAGAGCTTATTGTTAAGCATTCAAACGACTTAGGTGTTGACCCTGCCATAGCTTTAAGTATTGCAAAAGCCGAATCGGGTTATTGTCATGACAAAAGAAGCAAACACGGTGCAATAGGAGTTTTTCAGCTTATGCCTTCAACCGCTAAAAGACTGGGATATAATCCTTATTCCGTAAATGATAACATCAGAGGCGGTATTACTTATTATAAGATGATGTACAAAATGTTCGGGAAAATGGATTTGGCTATAGCAGCATATAATGCCGGTCCCGGAAATGTAAAAAAATACAACGGAATTCCTCCTTTTAAAGAAACAAAAAAATTTGTAGCTTCAATTATGACTAATTACAACTCGTTGAAAGCTAACCCAAATTCAATGGTTACTACAAAACAGGATAGCCCGTTGAAAAATATAAATTACGAAACACCTGATATAAAAGAGTTGGATTTTGAACAGGACGATTTTGATTTCAGATATGAGCATGAGGCTGTTTTAAAAGCATATTTGAAACATCAAGGCGTATAGAAAAGGAAAAAGATGCAGTTCCAAGAGGTAAAAACACACGAAATTACAACCGACGTTGTCATATTTACAATTAAGAATAACAAATTGCAAGTTTTGTTGGTTAAGCGTGCTAATGAACCGTTTAAAGGCAGATGGGCTATCCCCGGCGGATTTATCCGATTATCCGAAAACCTCGATAATGCTGCTCTTAGAATATTGAAAGAAAAAACTAACGTTGATAACATTTATCTTGAACAGTTATACACATTCGGCGACCCGCTTCGTTACCCGAGTTCAAGGGTTATAACTTGTGCTTATTTTGCTTTAATCAGAAGCGACGACATTAAGTTATCTTTTGATACAACTCAAAGTATTACTCAAGTTGAATGGCATGAAGTTTATAATTTACCGACGTTAGCATTCGACCACAAAGAAATTATTGAGTATTCTTTAAAAAGAATGAGAGAACGTTTGGAATTTTGTCCTATAGCATTCCAGTTGTTACCTGAAAAATTTACGTTGACAGAACTCCAAAAATCTTATGAATTAATTCTTGGAATGAAATTAGATAAGCGTAACTTTAGGAAAAAAGCACTTACGGGGAATGTGTTGAAGGAACTAAACGAATATACAAAAGTCGGTTCAAAGCGTCCTGCAAAGTTGTATTCATTTGATAAGATTACTCTTAACTCAAAAAGAGGACATTTCTTCTCTTAATTTATCTGAAAAGAGTATTTTTAATCATTCTTAATCCGTATTTAAAGTAATTTAGTAAAACTCCGAAGGATTTTACATTTGCCAGCTTTTTAATAATGTACTTTGGTCTTGTGTAGTATTTAAAAAGTGTTTGTTTTCTGAATTTTTGAAGTTGTTCGCTTGAAATTTTAGAGTAATTTTTATAGATATGATTGTATGAATCACTTCCAAGAACTTTAATATCTACACTATTGTCTTTTGTAAATTCTTCATAAATAGGAGTTCCCTCAAACGGAACTACAATTGAAATTTCAATGTAATCGGCATCAATATCAAATATATGACGTTTGGTTTCTTCCAATATTTTTTCATCTTCCCACGGAAATCCGATTAGAAAATATCCGAATATTCTAATGCCGTATTTTTTACATAATCTAGCCGTTATTAAATTTTGTTCTACTGTTGTTCTTTTACTTGTTTCGGATAGAGTTTTATCGCTGCC
>CAVEOW010000319.1:0-2104 GCA_963617295.1 bacterium
ATATACAACGATGTGTTAAATCACAAATTCCTGCTTTTAGCCCGTTATATGCGTCTGTTTTCTATAAAACAGCAAACAACAGAGATAATTTAAAACAATATAACCGTTCTAATTATTATTTAAGAAGAAAACACGGAGAGTTAAGAGAAAATCGTGACGAGATACGAGATTTAATAAGTACCGGTATTGTAACAGATTATTATAATGCAACAATGCAAAGAATGGCAAGTTCAAAATTAGCTAATTGTGAAGAGCAATCTATTGCAACCGTAGCAGCTTTGGCAATGAACGGATTTAAAGATGCAAGACGTGAAATGCTCTATATAAAATCTGAATTTATTAACAAAGAAACAGGTGAAATAGAGTATGTGGCAAAAAGTTCTTTAGATCACGCTTTTGTTACGTCTGCTTTGGGGAAAGAAATAAAATCTGATGATGAAAGATTTGTTTTAGATTCTTGGCTCGGATTTTGTGATACGACGGCAGGTGCAAAACAAAGGTACAAAGAATTATCCGAAAGACGAGATTCCTATGCTTCAACAATTGAAAAACATTTTATAGATTTTGAATATCGTAAATTAGGGAAGGAAAGAGAATTAGTTAATCCTGAAGATTATGAACAAAAAGTAGAAATATATTTTGAACCGTATGACGTTGAACCAAGAAAAGTTGCGGAAAAGATTGCTAAGTTTTCTAAAATATCGTTTCCGTCATTGAGAATTTATAATTCAACCGACAAACTTTAAAATAATACTAAATATGGTATAATTCATCTATGATTATACTTTTTGTTACAATATTTTTTACTATTTTTAGTCTGCTTATGTGTGTTGTATCCGCAATGCTCATAAAAAAATATGTTAATCTGGCTAAAAAAATTAAAATAATTCAATCTGACACAGGTAAAATTTTAGTTGCTTTGAAAAGAGTCAGATATGGTGATATCAATGTCAGATTGGAAAATTTGCAAAATTCAGAGCTTGAAAATGTTGCAAACAGACTTTTTGAAACAATTGCCGACAGAGAAATGATGATAAAAGAATATCAATCAACTTTATCAAAAAAAAATTTATCATTAGAAGAAGTTTTAACACAAGAAAAACAATTACGCAGGTATAAAGAAGAAGTTGTTGCGACATTAACCCATGATATGAAAGTACCTGTTGTAGCAGAGTTAAATTCAATTAATTTTCTTTTAGAAGAACGTTTTGGTGAATTAACGGAAAAACAAAAACAAGCTCTTAACCTTATGAAAACATCAAACCAAGAACTAAAAGATTTAATTGAAAATATATTGGAAACCTTTAGGCTTGAACAGAAAAAGTTGGTATTAAATATTCAAAAGCACGATTTTAATAAATTTATTTTATCTGCAATTGATGAAATGAACCCGATTTTATTAAGGTCAAGTCATAAGATTACATTTGTGCCTGAAAAAACCGGGAATTTGAATATATTTTTTGATGATTTTCAAATAAGAAGAATAGTTAAAAATTTAATTCAAAACGCAGTAACATTTAGCCCCGCAGGTTCTGAAATTATTATAAAAACCTTTATAAAGGAGAATTATTTAAAATTGGCAGTTACTAATAAGGGCAGCGGAATATCGAAGGATGACTTGGAAAAAATATTTAATAAATATTATTCGGGTCAATCAAAATATCGTAAAACAGGAACAGGACTCGGTCTTTTTTTGTCTAATAAGATAGCACTTGCTCACAACGGAAAACTTGAAGTTGATTGTTCTGTTTCAGGTTATACTACCTTTATTTTATCTCTGCCGATTTAAAATGAACTTTTATTTAATCTTTCCCGTTATAAAAAGTAAGGAATAAGTATGAAAAAATATTATACGCTTTTAATCTGTTTATTATCCGTATTTATATTTGCAAATACGGAAGTTTACGCAGGTTATATAGAAAAAATTCAAATAGGAGGAGAAAATGAGGGAAGCAGTATTGAATATTTTAATGAGAATTATGATAATGACGGGAATGATAAAACCGATAATGATACCGATAACAGAATAAAACTTAAATATGAATATGTTGTACCGATATATTCTCCATATTACGGAATACATTATTTCCGCCGGGGTCATATA
>CAVEOW010000320.1:0-2098 GCA_963617295.1 bacterium
GAAACTATATTTTGTCTTGAAAAAAAATTAGAATTAAATGAAACATTTAAAGACAATAAACTAATCTTTGATGATAACAATATAAGTGCAGTAAAAAGAGTCGGCTATACGGATTCCGATTGGATAAAAAAAGAACAACACGATATTAAGCTAATAAATTTAGCGGCACTCGGGGACGGAATGAAAGATTCTTCTCCTGCTAAATTTATTGATTGGCTAAAACAAATTGTTATTTTGCCGTCGGGCAATATTGAAAAAGGAATTTTATCTACAACGGTATATTTAGTTCCTTTTACTCCTCGTGATTTCGGAAACGCTTATTTGAGTGCAAGTTCGGAAGAAATAAGTGAAAAACTTGAAGATAAAGAGCTGAAAGAAGCAGGAATAGATGCAAAAAATCAAATTAAAACATTTATTACGCTTGCTCAATTAGCAGGTCATCCTGTTATTTATGACGTTTTTCCGCAATGCGGAAGATTTTCGAAAACAATATTAGCTCACCCCGAGTTAGCACGCTGGATTGATGTTGACTTTTTGATTGAAGAAATATCTAAATCCTTAAATTTTGTAGCAATAAAACTATCTTCAAAATTTGATGAAGATGACGTTACTATTGTAAAAAATATTTATAAATCAACGCTTAAAAGCGGGTCTATAGATTTAACTCCTGAATTTAAACCCATTTACGATGCATTTTCTCAAGAACTTGAAGAAAAGAAAAAAAATCTTTCTAACTTCATGACAAAAAAGGAAGAACAAAAAAAACTTGTAAAGCGTGTAAAATCAATTATTTCAAAAGCAGAAGGTGTTAATTTCAGCAAAATAAAATCCGACAAAGACATAACTGAAAGAGGCGAAATCATAAGGCAACTCATAAATGAGGGTTTATGGACTCTTCCTGACGGAGCTTGGTGTTCAAGCGGAATACCCGTTTTTGAGAAAATGAGTGAATGCGGTTCATACCCTGTATTTACTCACTATGATGCAAAGGGCTGCGATGTAACAAAATTTGCAGATTCAGACTGTCAGACCCCATACTATTTTGTTTATTTGGAATCAGGCGAATACAACAAATATGCCGTGGATTACTACTTAAACTACTTACAAAATCTTCAAAAAGAATATAATTTTGACGGGTTCAGAATGACACACTCTGATTTTGTAGTAGATGAAATGAGTGAAAAAGATTTAAGACCGATAAGTTACAGAGCTCCAAGACTGCTTTTAAAAAAAGCAAATACAATGTTAAAAACAAATGTTCCGTACTTTGCCTGCATGGCAGAATACAGGCTTTGGGGTTCTCGTTTTAAAGAATATCATCAGGATATGAATTTTGATATTCTTTGGGGGAATGACACAAAAACAAATTACGAAAAAATACCGTCAGAAGTTATCAACAACAACAGAGAACTTCAAGACTACAATAACTCTGTATATACAAGCTCATTGCTTTCTATCTTAAAAACTTACAACAACCAAGACGGCGAATTTAGAACCGCAAACAGATATTTAGGACTAATGGACAGGGATGAAGCCTTGTTTAAATGGTTTAAGTTTAAATTTCTCCCCGGAGGAAAACTTGCCTCAAGACCGTGCATGTACGTTGACGGTGATGAATCCTTCTCTATAGACGGAATAGAAGCAACAATTCAAGAAGAAGTTTCTCTTATGAGAGGCGATGATGAAGAATTTTACAATAAATTTGATGCCATAAGACGTTTTGCAATCAATAACGAATTAACATTTGACGGAGAAGCTCAAATTATAAACCAAAGCAAAAACGGGTTTATAAGCTGGATGATTTCAAAAGAAACAATAAAAGAATGTTTAATTATCGTTGCAAATTATCTGCCGTCAAATGAAAAAGTTTTAAAGCAAAATCAAGACGGAATAATGGAATACACAATAAAGACAAATACTGCCGTTAAAAACAAGAAAATTGAAATTCCGGGGGATTTCACTCTTGCGTGCGAATATGTTTATGAACCCGATAAAAAAGATTTTGTTGAGCATTATTGCTCTTCAAATATAAAAACTATTGAGGTTGATAATCTTGAACCGTCAGAATTCAGAATTTACAAGATAAAGAGATAATATG
>CAVEOW010000321.1:0-2086 GCA_963617295.1 bacterium
ATAACTTTTTATATTAATAAAACAAAAACAAATTATGTGTTTGAGTACCCTCTTTCTCCCGAACAATTTCCCAAAAAGAAATTTTAATTTTTACAAGGCAAAAATTATATTTACATGTTTTCTTTCGAATAAAGAGGACTTAATATGAATATTAATAAAAATTGTTCTTTTAAAGGTTATATTCCCGTAAGTTATTATGCTAAAAATCCGAGAAATAATGAATATGTACCTGTAATAAAAAATGAAAATATTAGGAAATGTAACGGTTTTGTTGTCAGAAATTTAAACGGAACCGCTAAATCAAATATAAACCCTGCTTTTGTTGATAAATTTAAGTCTTATGACAAGGATTATGCTTCTCTGCAAGTTGTAAGGTCGGTGTATGATGATAAATCTCCTAAGGTATATTTAATTACAGGTAAAGACGTTGATACCGTAAATGCTCTTGCAAAACCCGTAGGCATAGCAAAACGTGAGGCTTGCGAAATGACAGGTAAATCAAAGTCGTTTGAATCTAAAATGGCTGTTAATACTTATTTTAAGCAAATTAAGGATTTTATAAATTACAATTGCAGAAGAATAAAAGATAGAGATGGTCAACCTCTATCTTTAAATGTATATTTTAATCCGGAATATACTAAAAGTAATTCATTAAAAGGCTTTAAATATTCTCATTGTGAGTATGTTCCTAGTAAATAGGGTCATACTTTCTGAATATTAAGGTCGATTGAGCAGGCAGTTTTATTGCCTGTTTTTTATCCAACGTATAATAAGTGGTTATGCCCCCATTCATAAAATTACCGCTTCCGCCATACTTTTTATCATCTGTATTAATGACTTCATCCCAGTATCCTTGCGGAAATTCAATATAATATTCACCTATTCCGTCTTTAGGATAATCTGTATCCATAAAGTTTGTTATGACAAACAGTTCGTTTCCTGATTTTGGGTCTTTAATGTGTGTTGCATAGACTTGTGCCGCTTGGTTTTTAATTGTATTTTGAGTTTGTATATGACCTTGAGTCAAAGCGGGGTTGTCATCAACCAATTTGTTCAAATCTTTTGTTAAGTTTCTGAATTTATTCATCATACTTCTGCCTTTTGCTGAGTATGGAATATGCCCCATTTTTGATTCGTAAAAGGCACTATATCCGGTATCATAGCCTTTTTCTGTTGCTAACTTCTCTTCTTTGCCTCCGTTGCTAAATTTTCTGAAAAATCTGAACGGTGTCATATCAATTCTGTCATCACCTTGGAAAACCATTTTAGGTCCCGGGATTGCGTATGTTCTTGCCAGAGCCATTTTATTTTTGCTAAAGCATTTTTGAAAACATTCGGCAACTCTGTCGTAGGTTATTCCGCTATTTTCATTTATTCCCAGCGGTATAAGAACTTCTTTTTTGAATCCGTCATTTACTGCATTTATCCACCTTTTTATGTCAATATTTTTTGTGTCATATTTGTCAAGCAATCCTGTTTGCAACATCATTACAAGTTTTTCAGCTGCAAATTGTGCTTTTTGTACGCTAACTGTCCTTAGTGCCTCTTCATATTTGCAGTTTTTATCTTTACTGTATTTTTTTGCACGAACTCTATCTTTTGAATCAAGTACCATATTTTCGTTAAGATTTAACATTGGTACCATTAATTTTGGAATAAGTCTTGTACCTTCAAAATTTCCGATTTCATCGTGGCTCATTATATATTTTACGGAGTCTTGTGCATGTAATACCGATTTATCAAATTTGTCTAAATCTCCGATTCCGTAAATACATTCTTTTAAGTTGTGATAAAAATTAAAATCCCAAACGCTGTTATAACCTAATCTGCTTAAATTAGATTCATTGTTTGCAATATTTTGAATTGCAGCTTCGTGTGAAATATTGTATGTACCTGTATCTTGAGGTTCCAACGGGTTTGTTATTCTTTTATCGTGAACTTCATCGGGATTACTCCAGCTGTGTCCTTTTCCGTCAACACTAACTCCGCTTCTTGAGTCTTCTGCAATCAAAAATGTATTCGGGCAGTGGCTTTTTAATTCAGCGGCAATTTGTTTCATTGTATTATCTGATTCCATGTACGGAGT
>CAVEOW010000322.1:0-2083 GCA_963617295.1 bacterium
GAAGCAAACATTCTACCACTGAATTACACCCGCAACTCATATTTCTATTATACTATCTCAATAAAAATTTGTAACATTATTTTTTCTTTTCACATTCATGCCACTATAACGTATTAAAATATACTTATGGGAAGAATTAAACAATTACCGGTTAATTTAGTTAACCAAATAGCAGCAGGGGAAGTAATTGAAAGACCTGCCAGTGTTGTAAAAGAATTGGCAGAAAATTCAATAGATGCAGGTGCTACTCGTATAGAAATCAGCATATCTAATGAATGCCGAAATATTCGTATTGCCGACAACGGTTCAGGCATTCACCCCGACGACATTCAACTTGCTTTTTTAAAACACGCAACCAGCAAACTAACGGATGAACAAAGCCTTTTTAATATCCAAACCCTCGGTTTCAGAGGTGAAGCCCTTGCAAGTATTATATCTATTGCTAAAGTTACTTGCACCACAAGAACAAAAGATTTTGATTACGGAACAAAAGTTGAATCCGAAAATTCTGTAGTCAATGCCTCAAAGGTAGGTTGTGCTCAAGGTACAATAATGGAAGTTAAAGACCTTTTTTTTAACCAACCTGCCCGTTTAAAATTTTTAAAAAGTTCTAAAACAGAAATGGCATACATCCAAGAGCTTGTTCAATCATTGGCAATATCTCACCCGAATATTGCTTTTATTCTTAAAAATAACGGGGCAGAAATAATCTCAACAACACAAAACGCTGACCTGTTAACAAGAATAACTCAAATTTATCCTGCAAATATAATAAATGAGCTTAAAGAAGTAAATAAATCGGATATTTTATCAAATTTAAAATTGACAGGCTATATTTCTGTTCCCAGCTATACTCGCTCCAGCAAAAAGTCTGTTTATACTTTTGTTAATTCAAGAATAGTTAAATGCCCGATTTTATTGAAAGCTATCGATTTGGCATATAAAAATATGCTCCCAAACGGCAGATACCCGTTTGTTGTCATTAACTTAGAAATTAACCCCGAAGATATTGACGTAAATGCTCACCCGACAAAGCGTGAAATAAGATACAAAAATCCTAATCAGGTGTTTAACTTCGTTCAAAGCGGTGTTAATTTTGCACTGAATGCACTTGAAACAAAATTTGAACCGCAAATTCAAGAACAGCAAACCCAACAAAATGACGACAATGTTGTAAGTTTTTCAAGACCTGATTTTAAATCGTTTTCAAGCGAAAAAGATGAAGAATTTGCTGAAAGTGAAAGTACGGTTTTCCCGTTCAAAACGGAACCTATAAAAAAAGAATATGACAATTTTGACACTAAACCACAAAGTCATGTTCAAACCTCAATGGCAATCAATTTCGAAACACCCGATTCAATCCCTAAAATAAACGTTATCGGGCAATTCAATAATACTTATATTTTAGTTGACAATCAAGATAATCTTGAAATTATAGACCAACATATAGCAGAAGAACGCTACATTTATGAAAAACTAAAATCTCAAAAAGAAATCGCTTCTCAGCTTTTAATTATTTCCGATGTTTTAGATGTTGAACCGGAAGATATTGATATTCTTGACAACGCACACGACCAGCTGAAAAAATTCGGATATCAAATTGAAAAAATTTCAGATAATCAGGTTATATTTAAGAAAATACCGCAAGTATTATCACAAGCAAAACCAAAAGACATATTATCGGAACTTTTAAAGAATTTAAAGGATTCTCCCGATAACGATTTAGATACAAAAGAAGAAAGAATTTTAATAACAACCTCATGCAAAGCCTCGGTAAAAGCAGGCGAAAAACTTACGCTTTGGCAAATGGAAGAAATTATAAAAAATCTGAGGACTACAAAAAATCCATACACATGCCCGCATGGCAGACCAATTTCACATTTCATTCCTTCAAAAGAGGTTGCTTCTTTCTTTGACAGAAATGTAAAATAGAGTTTTATACTCCCAACGAATGAAGAACGAATACTAAAATTTGCTATAATTTTAGTATGAATATTTATGTAACAAGTATTGATAACGGGGGAGGAAAAACCGTTATATCGGCAGGGATTGCAGCAGTTATGCAATCATTGGGATATAAGGC
>CAVEOW010000323.1:0-2063 GCA_963617295.1 bacterium
ATCTACCTCATATAAACTCAACTTGCAATTAAACCAATATACTATATATAGTATTATTTTTAACGGAATAACGCAAGTAAAATATTAATCTAAAGGTTTAGATAAATTATTAATCCGTTTGATTGATGTGAGAAACCGATAAAACTTTTAAAATACAGAAAAAGGGTAGTATAGTCGTTGGAGAGTAAATGATTAGGAATTACTTTAATACGGTAAAATTAATAGTTGTATCAGTGTTTTTTGCTATGTTTGTAACCGCAAGTGCAAATGCGAGCGTTAATACTGTTGACGGTATTGAAATCAGCCAAAATCAAGACGGGAACTATAATGTATTATTAAAAACAGAAAAGTCATCTTCTGTAAAAGCAATAAGAAATATTGATAATAAGTTGATTTTAGTTCTTAAATCAACACTCCCGAATGAATCTGTCGAAATCTCATACAATAACGCACCTGAATTAAATAATGTTATTGTGCAAAAGAAAAATTCCGACAATACGGTTATTGTTTTAGAGGGTAACTCAATTCAAAATGCTTCGATTAACGAATTACAATTATCAAACGGAACACTAAAACAAAATATCGGAAATAACGGTATATTAGGTGATTCAGCATTGGTTAGCGATAAAAAATTAATGTCATCATCTTTTCTTAGCTTATTTATGGCAATAATACTTTTTGTTTCATTAAGACAAAAGAAAAATAAAGTTGATGAGGCTAAGGACTCTGCCGAAAAATTAAAAAAGGCTATTAAAAATGCAAATACATTAAGAAAGAAAAATAAACTTCAATCCAAGAATATCCCCTCTATTAATTATAACGTCAGAAATCATGTTACGGCACCAAAAGGCTTTGTAATCAATAAGTATCAGGGTGATGAAGAAGTTAGAAAAGTCGGTTAAAAAAAGAGAGAAGTTTTAAACTTCTCTCTTTTAGCATTAAAGTATTTGTTAGCCGATTACCGGAGCATTAAATACTCTTGTAGCCAATTCTTTATCGTACATATATAAGCAATTTGTATCGTTGCAAATAAGTTTTAAAGTCTTTAAAACGTTTGAAACATTTGATTCTTCTTCAACTTGTTCTTTTAAATACCAATCAATAAATGAAATTGCAGCACGGTCTTTTACTTCTTCCGCAACATCCATTAATTCGTTAATTAAAGATGTAACATATTTTTCGTGTTCTAAAACGTGTTCAAAAAGTTCAACAGGTGAAGCCCAATCCGTTTGAGGTTGGTCAATTGCTTGAAGAACTACCTTTCCGCCTCTTTCATGTAAGTAGTTAAACATTCCCATTGCGTGAGCATGTTCTTCTTGCATTTGAACATTCATCCAATTTTTAAAACCTTGTAAATTCATTCTTTCAAAATATGCAAACATTGATAAATAAAGATATTCGGAATAAAATTCTTTATTTATTTGATTATTAAAAGCTTTTTCCAGTTTTTCATTCATAATACTATCTCCTTTACTTCTCTATATTTTATAATTGAATTAAAAAAAATACAATAATCTGTTTTCTATTTTTTTATTTGAAATATTTTTTGTCTTTTAACTCATCGGGCATAAATTGTTGTTTGTAATCAGGGTTATCGTGCGTATATACATAACCTATTCCAAACCCGTATTTTGAAGCGTCTTTGTAGTGAGCATCTCTTAAATGCATAGGAGGTTGATAATTAAGCCCGTTATAAACATCTCTCATTGCTTCATCTATTGCCATTATTGATTTATTTGATTTTGGAGCTTTTGCAATGTATTCAACCGCTTGAGCAAGAGGAATTCTTGCCTCGGGCATTCCTAAAAGTTCAGAAGCCCTATAAGCATTTACGGCTACTGTTAATGCGTTAGTGTCCGCATTTGAAACGTCTTCTGCCGCACATACTATCATTCTTCTTGCAATGAAACGAGGATCCTCTCCGGCGGTTAACATTTTTGCAAGCCAATATATAGCTGCGTCAGGGTCTGACCCTCGCATACTTTTTTGAAATGCAGAAGCCATATCATAGTGTTCCTGCCTTGAATATCTTATTGAAGCACTTTGAACAAGCTGTTCCAGTG
>CAVEOW010000324.1:0-2051 GCA_963617295.1 bacterium
CGGTAACAGTAGGTATGACAGGTGAGGGAATAACTTCACTTGCAAAAGCTGCAAAAAAATCTCTATATGGAATTTTTATTATTACTTGGATTGCATTCTCCGTTATTTTTCTTTTAAATATGGGGTTAATGTCACGAGAGCTGAAAAAACTTTACCAAGGGGTAAAACAAATTTCTACGGGTAAATTCGGGTATAAATTGGAATCAGAAAATATGGGAGAGTTAACCGACGCATTTAATGATATGTCTAATATTCTCTCTCAATATGAAGAACAAAATGTTGAGCAACTGACACTTGAAAGAAATAAACTTGAAGCTGTTTTGATGAGTATTATAAACGGAGTTATTGTTTGTGATAATAATGACAAAGTTGTTCTTGCAAATTCTGCGGCACTTTCAATGCTGGATGTTGAAGAAAAAAACTTATTAAATAAAAAAATACAAAACTATATTGATATCCACGGACAAAAATGTTTCTATGAAAAAATTGAAGAGTTTAAAGATACCCCTTTGAATATCATTGAACAAAAACCGCTTGAGTTTAATATAGAAGCAGGTAAAAAAACAATAAAAACAACAATATCACCTATGTTTTCAAAACAGCGTGATTATGTCGGTTATATTATCGTATTATTGGATATTACAAGAGAAACAGAAGTAAATAAACTTAAAAACACTTTTATATCAAATGTTTCGCATGAGTTGAGAACACCTGTTACGGTTTTAAGAACTTACATCGATACACTTTGCAATAACGGTGATGATTTTGATGAAGAAACAAAAAAAGAATTTATGCAAACTATTGATACGGAAGCAAAAAGACTTCATTCAATGGTTAATGATATCCTTGATTTCTCTCGCTTGGAGTCAGGAAATGTCGTATTAAAGAAAGAATATACGGATTTAGTTGATTTATTAAAACAAAATATCAATCAAATAAAAATTCTTGCGGATGAAAAAGGTATAAAAATTGATTTTTCTGCCCCGAATGATTTACCGCATGTTCCTGTTAATGTTGAAAGTATGGATAGAGTAATAAGAAATCTTCTCTCTAATGCCATAAAATATTCAGGCAACGGCAAAAATATAACAGTGAGTGCAGGCGTAAATAATGATAAAACTCAATTTGTATTTAGCGTAAAAGATAACGGTATGGGCATTGCGAAAGAACACCTTGAAAAGATTTTTGACAGGTTTTATAGGGTGGAAAATGCAACACATACAGTAAAAGGAACAGGTTTAGGACTTCACCTTGTAAAAATGACGGTGGAACAACATCATCACGGCAAAATTACGGTAGATAGTGAAGAGGGTAAAGGCTCTACTTTTACGGTCTATCTTCCTTTAAATATTGATGAAAGCGAATTGGCTTAGATATTAATAGAATTTGTTTCTTTAAGTTTTTGTAATGCTTTCTTTGAACTGTCATATTCGGTTGATAATTTGACAGTAAATTTAATTGAGTCTAAATCTCTTGCCAATGCTTCTTTACAGGCACATAAATCTTTAAAAGACGCTTTTTCTACAGATACAGAGGAATTTTCCGAGTTATAAATCTTCTTAAATATTGCTTGCGATTTATAATCGTACCCCGGAAGTCCCTTTTTAAACCCGTAAAACTTATAGATTGCTCTTGCTAAAGTATAAAAATCAATATTTTTTGTATTGAAAATCATCATTGCATTTGTTTTTAGCCCGAGTTTAATTTTATTCTCACAAATTAACCCGATTATAAGATTTAACAACAAAGCATTTTTGCCTTTTAGCGGAACAATAAACCCCTCTTCTTCATTAATTTTGGAAAGAAGTTTTTCCGCATTCGGAAGAGTATAAATATTTACTCCTTGCATTTCAATATACTGTAAAAGTTTTTTTGGATTATTTCTATACTTTTTAATCAGTAATTCTAATTTTGTATCTAATGCTTCTTTCATTTTAATTGTGTTTGATGACAATGTAAGAGTACAAGCTGAATTTACAGCTCTTTTTGTTGTAGAGTTTTCACAAATATGTATTTTATTTTGTAATTTATTTGCTTTCTTTGTTTTAAGT
>CAVEOW010000325.1:0-2042 GCA_963617295.1 bacterium
ACAACGTCAATTTTGGCAAAAACAGGCAATAAATTAAAAATAATAATTAAAAATGTTATTAAAATGTTTCTTTTCATATTTTGATTTTAGAAAATTTTTTCACAATAATCAATTATTTTACAAAGTAAAACAGTTAATGCAATTAGTTACATGTACATATATTTACAGTAATATCAACAGTAAAATTTACCGAACGGTAAATTTAAACATAAATATTTTAAAAATTGTCAGAATTTTACTGCTCGGTAAAAATCGTTTAACTTTTCATCAAAAATTGAAACAACTCAAATTGGAAAAATTCTTCAAGTTTGTCAAATGTTGGGATTAGAAATTGAAATTAAAGGATAAAAAAATAATCAATGAATGATTTATTAAGCGTTTTAGATAAGTTGTTATAAAAATAATGAATGTAACTTGTGCTAACTTTTTGTTAAAGGTATAATTGCGTTAGTAAGATTATAAGCAGGTTAAAAAAGTTGAAATATACAAGTTGCATACATTTAGAACACGGCATTACATTTTATTCCACATCAGTACAAATTTGTTGTATCAGCTCTCATCCCGGTGGCGGAGATATAGTTCAAATTCCGAATTACAAAGGGGAGCTTATTGACTGGAAAGATTTTTTTGAACAAAGAAATAAAATGAGAACTGCAATAAGAGATGGTGTTATTCCTGAAAAATGCACGGGCTGCTACTATCTTAAAGAAAATGATTGGAATACGGATGATTATATCGATGAAGTTCTAATCGGTCATTTTACTTACTGCAATTGCAATTGCATATATTGTTATACGGAAAAAGATAAAAAGTTTTTTAACTCGAACAAAACATACAATGTTTACCCTGTTATTAAAGATATGATTGAAAAAGGTGTTCTTTCTAAGAATGCGGTTATAACTTTTGGCGGTGGAGAACCGACTATTTTAACCGAGTTTGAAGAACTTGTTCACATGCTTCTTGATTATGATGTAAAAAATATAAGAATTCACTCTGACGGGATAAAATACTCGCCCGCTATTGAAAAAGGTTTAAAATTAGGCAAAATCACCCTTATTACATCGGTTGATTCAGGCTCAAAAGAGATTTATGAGCAGGTAAAACAAGTCCCTTGTTTTGATAAAGTTTGGAATAACCTTGCGAAATATGCAAAAACTAAAAACGGTTTAATAAGAACAAAATATGTTCTTATCCCCGGGGTAAATGACAGTTTGAGAGAAGTAAAACAATGGCTTAAAAAGACGGCAGAAGTCGGAGTTTACAACATTGCTTTCGATATTGAAGATAATTGGTTTAAGGAAAACAGAGAAAATATTCCTCAATATATTTATGTTGTATGCGATTTTGTTTTTGAATGTTTCAGACAATACGGAATTGAAAGCTGCGAATTATATGAACGAGCTTCTAATTTAAAAATAGACAGAGAAAAAAGATTAAGTGAACCCCTAGATAGCATTTAGGAGTTTATTATGAGAAAAACTTTTTTTGAAAAATTTGATATTTTCAATAAAAACAGCAAAGAAAAAAATATTTGTAACTGCACAAAGTCAGGTGTTATTATCGGGCAAAATTCGACTGTAAGAAATTATTGTGAACTTGATACAGACTTTGGATTTGTTATCGATGATAAATTTAACTACATTTGGCTGGATACGGATAATATTACGGCTCAACTTGCCATAAGCGAAAAACTGTTTTCTGAAAAAGCCCCGAGTTTATTCTGCAATGAGTGTCTAAAACACTCTTGCAAGGAAAACAATTCAACTGCACCTATTAAACACCTACATCTTTCTCATTGGAAATGTTGTCTGTTAGATTGTAAATATTGCAAAAGAGAAAAAACTGATGATATTTCTACAGTAAAACATTTTGATATCATGCCTGTAATAGAGCAGTTGTCGGACAAAAAACTCATAGATAGAAAAACGGAAATTGTTTTTGATTGCGGAGATGCCTCACTCCACCCCGAATTTGATAAATTAATATACTTTTTTATTAATTATGAAATGGAAAATATTGTTATTAATACGACTGCGTCAAGG
>CAVEOW010000326.1:0-2038 GCA_963617295.1 bacterium
AAGTTTTTCACTGATTTCTATATTATTAAATAAATTCATGAAGTTATGTAAAACAGTTGAATCTTCTTTATCTTTAGTATTTTCCTTTATATATTCAGTGTAAGCTTTTAGTCCTGATTCAATTGTACTGAATTTAGCACGATTTTCATTGAAGAATTTTGCAGTTAATTCGTTCAATAGACTTAAATCTTTTGAATATTTTAAAACACAATCTACTATTTCATCAAAGTGTTTATATGTTTTATCAACATCAAAATTGTTTATGATTGCTGTTAATGCTCTTCTTGCTAAACCTGATTGGCTCAAGAACAGATTTAAAGTAACATAATTATCACTTGCATTCTGTAATTGGTTAACTAAGTAAATCATACCTTGCTCAGAGTCCATACTTTGTTGAGTTCCGTCTATCATACGAATATTGAAGAGTTTCAGTAAATCGCTTGTTTTTGAACTTATTCCCTCATGTTGATTTTGGACTAATTGGTATTGGACTTTTGTTTGTTGTGCAACGTTTAAAGTCATAAGCAAATAGTGTTTCAAAATTTCATACTCTTCCGTATCTTTCTTACCTTCTTGCAATACTTTTATTGTTTCGCTCAGTAATACCGTTGGATTTTTTGTTATGTGTCTTTGTATCATAAAGCCTTTGAAATCGTTATATGCTTCTTCAATTGCTTCATCATCAGCACCTTTTCTGTATAAATCAACATAATTTTTTAATTTGGAAATTGCATCATTTCTGTATTTAGGTTCTATATTAGTTTTTGCAATTATCTGCATTGCAGCATTTAAACCTTTTATTTCAAGTCTTTTTTGATCTGTAAATTTCTTTGAAGTTAAACCTGACTGTTTCCAGTCATCTTTAACTGAAAGAATTTCTTTCAAATATCCTGCAGTTCTTTCTCCGCCTAAAAATCCGTTTTCAGACTCAATATCCGACATAAATTTTTCTATAGGCTCTTGTAACGCTCCTAATGATTCATCTTCTGTAAGCAATGCTCCAAGATCAGCTAAAGCACTGTAAAAATTATTTAGGAAATCTTCATTATCAGCTATAGATATCTTATTACCTGCAAGCAGCTCTTTAAATACAGGCGATTTTGAGTATTTTTTAATTAAATCATCAAAACTGTCTAAAATATTTATTATGACTTCGTTAGATTTAATTGTTAAAACACTTTCTGCTATCGGTACAAACATTTTTTGTACGGTTTCTTCTATAGCGGAATCAGGTAAAACAACTGGTTCCGGGAATGCTTGACGAATTTTATATTTTTCAAATGCTTCATTCTTATATATTTTAATGAATTTTTGGACATCCATGTCTGCTAATTTTATATATAAAGCTCTGAAATATTCGTCAGGGGTAGAAATAGTAGCATTTTCACCTGATGTTCTCATATTATCTGCAATAAATTTACTTGCGAATACATCTCTAAATGCTTTGCTTACTTCTGAACTACCCATTTGGAATTTATATAAATAATCATAAGCAGGTTTATATCTTAATCCGACATCTTCTTCCGTAAGAGCTTCAAAGAACGGTTGAATTTTTTCCGTACTTGAATTTTGCATTTGTTTAATTAATTCAAGAAGTTCTTCATCACTTTTTGGAGCCAGGTATTTATCAATTGCATCTATAAATTCAGTTGATAAAGGTTTTGAGTTTAATATATAACTGTCTAAAGAATTTATTCTGACATTTTCATCTGTTAATTCAGAAACCTTTTTTTGAGCATTTTCAATAAAATATACGGCTGCATTTTGATTATCAAATAAGTTTGCTGCCACTATTGCAATTTTGTTTAAAATAAACACTTCTAAATCATTTAATGAACCTGATAAACCTTCAAATTCTTCGTCTGTCGGGAAAATAAGAGCATTAATTTCACTTGCGGGTTTAGTTTTAACTCCGTATTTTTTATCTATTTCAGCAAGAATTTTTTCTGTATGTTCCATCATAGAAAGTTCAAGAATATCAACTGTTTCAGCAGTCTTTCCGAGAATGCTTCCAAACCCGTCAAGGTGTTCTTGGAAC
>CAVEOW010000327.1:0-2037 GCA_963617295.1 bacterium
AAAGTACCCGGCGGAATTTCCGTAAGGTGAAACCTGAATAAAGCGAAGGCAATGCAAATTACAACAGAGCGAAATTCCGTACGGACGAAGTCCGGTAAGTGAGTGCGTAGCTGACGACAACGTAGTATAGTCAGCGACAGCAACGAACGCAAAGGAATTTAAAGAGAGTGAAATAAGCACTTGCCAAAGCAAAGGAAATTCCAAGACAAAGAAGCTCTCGCCCTGATATTGCGTATTTGACATTTGTAAGTTCAACTAAAACGGCATAACTCGTACTTCGTACTCAAACAAATGCCGTATATTGTTTCGCTAACAAATGTCTGAATACTCCATATATGGGCGATTTAGTTTAAATATAATAAGTTTCAATAAGTGAAGTTACGAAATTCCATATATGGTTGCATACCTATCAATAATCAATTGTAGGTCGGATTTACTAATCAGACAGTAACTGTATGAGATTCTGAACAGATTGAAAAACTACACTGACGCTTGTTTTTCTAATCTTTCAGAATGACATTGAGCAATTCTTTGACCGTCTTGAGTATTTATTGAAGTTCAACATTTAATGTATTTATATTTTAAAAGCGTGTTAATCTTTACATTGCAACACGAATAATCATATTTTATTATCAAAAAACAATGTTCGTGCTAAAATTTGGAATAAATGAACTTGTTATTATAGGAGATTTGTTGATTATGGCTATAGCAAAAGTTACAAAAAAGAATGATTTTATTGATATAAGAAACGGAGAAGAAACAATTATTGAAAATCCGAAAAGCGGAGGAACAGATACTTTATGTTTTAAAGATGTTACGGACATAAGCAGCTTAAAATTTTCAACCTCTTCAAGCGGTAAAGATCTTGTTATCTCTACCGATGAAACAAACCTATTGTAACAATTAATAATTATTTTTCATCCGACTCAAGCACAAATTCTTCCATAAAAAAGATAAGACTTGAGAATAACGGAAATTATACTTACTATAACATTTTAAAAGACGGACTTATAAAATCAGGAAAAAACGACTTTGTTCCGGACAAAAAGGGGAGTATTAAAGGTACTGTTTTTTCTGACTAAATAATCGGTACTGACGGAAACGACAAAATTTATACAAATGGCGGTAACGACACTGTAATCGGATTGAAAGGCAACGACTCTATTTATGCAAATAGCGGCAGTGAAGTATTTCAATTTTGGGCTGATGATTTAATAGATACTGCTCACAAAATTTACAATTCTGATTCAAATGATGTTTTGGAACTTGATGATGTAATTGAAAATAAAAGTCTTATAAAAAAAGGAAATGACCTTATTGTTAACGGAGTTACTCTTGTTGATTGGTTTAAACAAAGAGCAAAAGGGAAAGAATTAACAAAGGTTAAATATAATTACGACAAAGAACTTGATTTAAGTGACAGTGAAACAGCCGTAACAATGGATTACTCTGACTCTACAACAGGTCAAAAAATTCAGGGAATAAAAGAAATTAATTCGGAAATATACTTAGGTACAGGAGATGATAAATTTACGTTAACCCTGATGAAAAATCTACAACTTACATCCGAATAACAAAAGGTTCTGATTTTGGGAATAAAACGATATACCTAAATAAGGATAAAGGTCGCACAATGTTACAATTCATTGATGAAGACGGAAATACAGAAGACGGAACATTTTATGCTGACGATGATAAAAAGAATTTTACTTGCAAAAAAGCAGGAAATGACGCACTTATTTCCGTACACTCAGAAGACGGAACGACAGGAACTATCCTTATAAAAGACTATTTCAAGTCCTATCATAAGGTCGGGTTAGGAACTACGCTGCTTGATGAATATTCTAAAAAAGATTTATACACAAGTGATTATTCTAACGCTAAAAAAGGGCAAACTATTAAAGGAACTGTTTATACTGACAATATTATCGGGTCAGACTATAACGATAAGATTTATACATCACCATTAGGAGAGAACTTAGAGTCTGTAACAGGTGGCAAAGGTAATGATACTGTATATTTTGGCAGAGGCAATAA
>CAVEOW010000328.1:0-2036 GCA_963617295.1 bacterium
GTGTAATATTATCAGTAAAGACACAGGATTAGAATATATTCCTTCATAAAGAAAGGTTCAATTATGGCAGATAATAAAGATAAGAAAAAAATAAATTACGCAAAATTAGAACTCTCCGACTTTTCTGACGGAAGATATAAGTTTCAATTGTTTGGACGCTGGTTATCAACTAAATTTTTATTACCTATTTTTTATAAAATTGAATATATAGGAAGAGAAAAAATTCCGCAAGACAGAAATTTCGTTCTGGCAGGTAATCATATCTCATATTTTGACCCGTTTGTATGCGGAGAAGCAATCAACCAACCCTTAGCATTTATGGGGAAAAAGGAATTATTTGAAAATAAAATTTTAGCATTCTTATTAAGAAATTTATGTTGTTTCGCAGTAAACCGTGAGAAACTTGAAATTTCAACAATAAAAACGGCATTAAACGTGTTAAAAACAGATAAGTGGCGACTTGGAATATTCCCTCAAGGCGGAATAAGAAGAAATCGAAAACTTGAAAAAATCAATAAAGGATTTGCCGTAATTGCAAAACAGATGAAAACAGATATTTTACCTGTCGGAATAATCGGCAGTGAAGAATACAACTGGATTCCATTTAAAGGCAAAATAAAAGTAATGATTGGCGATATTATTTCTTACGACCAAGAATACGATGAAATCATCGATGAATGGTGCAAAAAAGTAGCCGAATTGACAGGCTATGAATATGTAAAAGACGACGCCGGCAAACCTAAAGAAGAATGTGTTAAATAAATTAGTATTTTTCTAAGTATTGCATAATACAATGTAATCCTGATTTTGGATCAGAACAAGCCTGCTTAATTGAAGTTTGTTTTAATGCTCTTCCTGCAGGTACAAGCCCATCTTCCGTAAATACCGTTGCAAAAATGTCTTTCCCGAGCGTATTAGGTTTTTTATCACCATTAATATCAAAATAAATAGCAACGCAATATTGGTGGTTTGTTCCAATAGAAAATTGTGAACAAGTAGTTCTATCTACATCGATATAAGTTCCGTCATTTAAAACCGCAGTGACAGTAGGAGTTCCAATTCCAGATGGATTACTATCACTTTTTTTAGTGCCGGACAAAAGAAATGTTCCATTTTTCGTCCAACAACTGGCACTTTGATAACAGATTTTAGATGTTATCAAATTAGGTTTCAGGTATGTATCAAACCAATTATTAATTTCAGCAGAAGTATCATTCAACTCCTTATCTAAGATAAAGGAAGCACTGTCTGCTTTTGCTCTTACTAATGCATTAGATAAAGTTGAATAAGCTTTTTTAACTTTTGCAATTCTTTCTTGTTCCGTATAATACGAATGTAATACAGGTACTGTAATTACAGCAACAACACCAATAATAACGAGGGTAATTAATACCTCGCTATGAGGAAAAGCCTTTAAGCTGTATGGGAGGGGTAAATTTCTTTCTCATTTTTCGTCTCCTTATTGTCTTTTAGGCATTGTAGCACTATTAAGGGATTTTGTAAAATAGTTAAATTTTTTTTATTTAATATTACATTTTCTTTTGGAAATATCGCTTTATACCTAATAAATAAAGATCTTGCGACCCTGAAACAAGATTCTGTTCAGGGCGACACGTATTCATTAAAAATAGAATTAATACAACAAAATTGATTCGTCGGATTTTCAACCATCCTCGCAAAGACGAATAATAGACACATGTCATTCTGAAAGATTAGAAAAACAAGCGTTAGCGTAGTTTTTTAATCTGTTCAGAATCTCATTGTTTATAAATTTTACGAGGTATTAAATAAAAGTTACTGTCTGATTAGTAAATCAGCCCTACAATTGATTATTGATAAGTCTGCAACCATATATGAAATTTCGTAACTTCACTTATTTAAACAACAAAAAAACACAACTATTTGAACGGCTAACGTCGGTTGGTCATAACGTTTTCAACAAATAAAGCCTCTGCAACCTTGAAAATGTTATGCAACAGCAATAGTAAAAAAGAACTCATTTTATTGAGTTCTTATAATGGTCGGGATGACAGGAT
>CAVEOW010000329.1:0-2036 GCA_963617295.1 bacterium
AAAGCTACCTTAATGAAAAATAAAGCGGTATTGGAATATGACACAAAAACATACAACCGTTACAAAAACCTTTATGCAAGAAATTTGGTTTCAAAGAATGATTTAGATTCAGCAGAATCGGCATATAAAACAGATTTAGCACAAGTTGCTGCAGCAAAAGCCTCAATAATGCAGGCTCAAGCTAATTATAATACGGCGGCTGCAAATATGAGATATACAAAAATTATCTCACCTGTTGACGGTATCGTTATTTCAAAAGAGGTTGAAGTAGGTCAAACCGTTGCAGCAAGTTTCCAAACTCCTACATTATTTACGGTTGCGGAAGATTTAACCAAAATGAGAATAGAAACAAGTGTTTCAGAGGCTGATATCGGTAAGGTTAAAGAGGGACAGGAAGTTGAATACACTTTGGACGGGTACCCCGATAGTATTTTTACAGGTATTGTAACTCAAGTAAGATTATCTCCGACAACAGAATCAAATGTTGTAACATATACCGTTATTATTGAAGTTGAAAACGAAGAAAGCAATTTAATGCCTGGCATGACTGCGAATGTTTCAATTATTACCGATAAGAAAGAAAATATCTTAACCGTGCCAAATCAGGCATTAAAATTTACAACTGTAGATAATAAGCAAAAATATGACCAAAAAGGTATTTGGATAAAACAAAAAAATAAACCGACAAGAGTTTCTATTGAAACAGGTGTAAGTGATGACTCTTATACGGAAATAATATCCGATAAAGTAAAAGACGGTGATATTGTTTATATCGGAAGCAGAGGCGGAAACAACAAGAAAAAAGAAATGATGCCGCCGAGATTGTAAGGTTAAAATGAGTTTAATCAAAGTAGAACACGCAATAAAAACATACCAAACAGGTGAAGAAAGTTTTAACGCTTTGGATGATGTATCGCTAAGCATTGAAGAGGGCGAGTTTGTTGCCATAATGGGAACTTCAGGAAGCGGAAAATCAACCTGTATGAACATGTTGGGAACGCTTGATAAGCCTAACTCCGGAAGTTACTTTCTTGACGGAGTAGATGTTCTCTCTTTATCTCGTGACGAATTGTCGGACATCAGAAATGTAAAATTAGGTTTTGTATTTCAAGGATTTAATTTAATTCCGAGAACAACCGCATTGGATAACGTTGAACTTCCGATGATATATAAAGGTATTCCGGAAGAAGAACGAATTATCAGAGCAAGAAAAGCATTAAAAGTAGTCGGGCTTGAAAACAGAGAAGACCACATGCCAAACCAAATGTCAGGCGGTCAGCAGCAAAGAGTTGCAATTGCAAGAGCAATCGTAAATGACGCCCCGTTGATTTTAGCTGATGAACCGACAGGAAACTTAGATACAAGAACAAGTATTGAAGTAATGGAATTTTTTGTAAATCTGAATAATAAAACGGGAAAAACAATTGTATTGGTTACTCATGAGCCTGATATTGCGGAATATTGCAAACGAATAATCAGGTTTAAAGACGGAAAAATAGTTTCCGATGAACCAAAAGAAGAATGGATGAAAACAAGAACAAGGCAGACGTAGTATGTTAGATATAAAATCAACCGTAAGAATGGCGATAATTTCGCTTAAAGTTAATAAAATGCGTTCTGCCCTGACAAGTTTAGGCATAATTATAGGCGTTAGTGCAGTTATTATAATGCTTGCAATCGGAACCGGGGCAAGCCAAAAAGTTCAACAAAATATGGAATCAATGGGTAGTAATCTTTTAACAATCCGTTCTTCTTCCGCTAAAACAGGCGGTATAAGCATGGGATTGGGTACAAAACCGTCTTTAACGTTAAAAGATGCAATTTCAATAAAGAAAAATATCCCTAACGTTGATGCAGTCGCACCTGCTTCAAGTGAAAGTAAACAGGTTATGTACGGAAATCAAAACTGGCAGACTACTGTTTACGGTACAACTCCCGACTATTTATATATTAAAAACTACGAAACAGATGACGGCAGAGGTTTCACGTTTGAAGATGTAAAAAACAGTGCAAAAGTTGCATTAATCGGTTCTACT
>CAVEOW010000330.1:0-768 GCA_963617295.1 bacterium
TGCATACGCACCTTGTATCGCTCACGGTATTGATATGAGTAAGACTCAAACAGAACAAAAACGTGCCGTTGAAGCAGGTTACTTCCCGTTATACAGATACAATCCTTCAAACGAAGTACCGTTCACTTGGGATGCAAAAGAACCTCAAGGCAATTACCAAGATTTCATCAGAAGTGAAGGTCGTTATAAATCACTTCTTAAAACAAATCCTGAACATGCTGAAGAGTTGTATGCTCAAGCTGAATCAGATGCAGCAAAGAGAATGGCTGTTTATAAATCAGTCGGCGAATTAATGAAATAATTAATTTCATATTCAAACGAAAAGGCGAAGGCGTAAAACCCTTCGCTTTTTTGTAAAAATTCAAAATTAGAGTTATACACCCATATAAGAAATTTCGCAACTTCATTTATTGAAACAACTATAAAAGCCCATTCTAACAAATAATGTCTGTTGGACATACCTTTTATTAATAATAAAAATGTAACTAATTATTTAATATGTACAACATTAAATACATTAGATGTTAGTATTTAATTATGGATAAAATAAAAAATTATATTTTAAATAACAAGTTTAATATAAGTTTAATTATATTGTGGCTAATAATTACCGGTTTCACAATGTTTAACCATGAAATTTGGCGTGATGAAGCTCAAGTTTGGTGCTTAGTAAGAGATACAAATATTTTTGAATTATTTTCTTTAACCAAAACAGAAGGTCATCCGATTTTATGGTATTTATTAAATTTACCCTTAGCAAAATCAGGG
>CAVEOW010000330.1:778-2027 GCA_963617295.1 bacterium
GGGTTAAGCGTTTTTTCAATGCAGATATTAAGTCTTATTTTTGTTTTTGCTTCGGTTATTTTATTTATTTTAAAATCTCCTTTCAACAAAATTTTTAAAACTGTTTTTGTTTTAAGTTCAGGAATGCTTTATTATTTGCCTGTAATTTCAAGAAATTATTCTCTTATTCCTATATTTTTATTTTTTATAGCATTTATTTATAATGAAAGAGATAAAAAACCTTATATTTATTCTGTTTTAATAATTTTATTATCTCAAACTCATTTATATATGCTGGGTTTTTGTATAGCTTTATTTATTTTATTTACTTTTGAGAATGTGAAAAAGTTTATAAATGAAAAAAATCCAAAAATAGTTATTCCAAACCTAATTCTGTTATTACATTTTACTGTTATGTTTTTTATTTTTTATAATTCAAATAACTCTAACTACGCACTTGAAACAGGAGTAAGACAAAGTATAGAATTAACTTCTCTTTTAACACTTATTTCTAAAACTTATTTTTATGAAATAGTTAAACCTTTTTCATTTTTATATAATAACTTTGGATTTATAAGTAATTGTTTATTTTACATCCCAATTTTAATTATAATGTTTTTCTTTTTTAAAGAAGATAAAAAAACTGCTCTTACAACATTATTTGGAACAGGCTTTATGCTCTTTGTCTTCTATAAAATATACTTTAACGGAATTTTATATCAAAAACTATTTGTCTTATTATTAATATTCGTTTTTGGATATTGGATTATAAAAGAAAAAATAAATAATAAAGTTCTTGAATTAACAATGTTTATTTTCTTCTGTTTTAGTACATTAATTTCGTACCCTGTGATAAAAAATGAAATTTTGTATAATTTTTCCGGCGGAAAACAAACCGCAGAATACATTATTAAAAATTTACCTGATGTTAAAACCTTTATTGCAATAGGAAATCCTTTTGTTTATTCTTCAATTAGTGCTTATCTGCCTGACAGAAAAATCTACAACGTAATAAGCAATTCATATATAACCTATTACGGATATAAAAATAATAATAAAATTAATGATGAATACCCTGAAAACGCAAATTATTATATTGTTCAAAAAGAGCAAGAAGAAAACATAATAAAAACTTATTTAGAAGAAGTTTTTACATCAGATAAAAACAATTTAAGCTCTAAAACAGAACAAGAAACATTTAAAATATTTAAGGATATACGTTAACAAAAGAAAAAAGCTATGATTTCATCATAGCTGTAGATTAGGGATA
>CAVEOW010000331.1:0-2025 GCA_963617295.1 bacterium
TTTATGTCTACTCTAACATACTTTGTCGGATTTCATTAAAATTTGAGAAGGTCTCAAAAAAGAGCCTCCTTTTGTTGGCTCTAAAAAGTTAAATGTCGTAAAAGGGACTTGAACCCTTAAGGATTTCTCCACACGCCCCTCAAACGTGCGCGTATACCATTCCGCCACTACGACATTGTATTATTATATTAAAATGATTTTTTTTATACGTCAAGCTATTATAGAATTTTCATTAATAATACTTTTTATCGGCTCGTTACAATAATCGCAACATTTATTGCAAAGTTCGCTAAAAACACTATATTTGTATTAAAATGATTACAGTTAATAATTAAGACGGAATAAAAAAAGTGACAGAAAAACCGATAGTAGCAATTGTTGGACGTCCGAATGTCGGAAAATCAACTTTCGTAAACAGGCTCTTAGGAGCAAGACACTCTATTGTAGATGACCAAGCAGGCGTAACTCGTGATCGTATCTACTTTGATGTTGAGTGGATGGAAAAAGAATTTACGGTTATTGATACAGGTGGTATTATCCCCGGTGATGAAGATGAAATTATGGTGAATATATTCACTCAAGCTAAAGTTGCTTGTGATGAAGCAGATAAAATTATTTTCATTGTTGACGGCAAAGACGGCTTAACCCCAATAGATTATGATATCGCTAATGTTTTAAGAAGAAGCGGAAAAGAAGTTTTTCTTGCCGTCAATAAACTTGACTCACCGGAAAAATTTGCCAATACAAGTGAATTTTATGCACTTGCACTGGGTGAGCCGATTGCAATAAGTGCTCTTCACGGGTCAGGCGGAGTTGGCGACCTCTTAGAATTGGTTACTAAAGATTTTGAATACGGACACAAAGAAGAAAAATCAGAAAATATAAGAATTGCAATCGTCGGAAAACCTAATGTCGGAAAATCCTCAATTGTTAATGCTCTTTTAAATAAAGAAAGGGTTATTGTTTCCAATGTATCAGGAACAACTCGTGACGCTATTGACTCAAAAGTAAAGTACGAGGGCGAAGAATTTATTCTTGTTGATACGGCAGGAATCAGAAAAAAATCTAAAGTTGATTGGGGGATTGAAAAATTTGCGGTTGACCGCTCTATTAGAGCAATAAGGAATTGTGATGTTGCAATTCTTGTAGTTGACGCAACAGAAGGAATAACCGATCAAGATAAAAAAATTGCAGGAACTGTTATTGATGCAGGAAAAGCAATTGTTCTTGCCGTAAACAAGTGGGATTTAATAGAAGAAAAAAAATCTAACACTATTAATACTTTTGAAAAGAATATTGAACAGGAAATGCCCTTCTTGAGCTATGTTCCTAAAGTATTTATCAGTGCTCTTACAAAGCAAAGATTGGTAAATCTTTATAAATTATCTAAAGAAGTTTATGCTGAATCTACAAAGCGAATTTCAACAAGTTTATTAAATAAAGTTGTATTAGATGCAATTTCTATGACTCCGCCTGCAAGTATAAGAGGCAAAAGATTAAAATTGTTCTACACAACACAAGTAAAAACTCAACCGCCTACTTTTGTTTTATTTATAAACAAAGAAGAATTTTTGAAAGACAATTATGTAAAATATTTAGAAAATAAGTTGAGAGAAGCATTCGGGTTTAAAGGAACTCCGATTAAAATTTTAGCAAGAGAAAAGGGAGAAAGTAAATAATGCACGGCATTTTTATGGTATTTGTTAAATGTTTTATTGTTATATTAATTTCTTATTTGTTAGGTTCTATTCCTACAGGCTACCTGATTGTTAAAAAGTTAAAGGGAATTGACATAAGAACAGTTGGTTCAGGTTCAACAGGTGCAACAAATGTAAAACGTGTTTTGGGTACAAAATGGTTTTTCACGGTAATGTTGTCGGATGCTTTAAAAGGAGCTTTGGCAGTAATTATTGCAGTTCATTATTTTAATTTCTTTAATGAATATCTTACGGGATTAACACCTGTTTTAGCTGCTATATTTGCTATTTTAGGACACAGCAAGTCTGTTTTCTTAAAGTTTACAGG
>CAVEOW010000332.1:0-2013 GCA_963617295.1 bacterium
GATGTAAACACTGATGTTTTATATCAATTTGCAGACGCTAAAGAAGTTCCAAACTGGGGTGTAATTCCATTTTCTAAAGCAATTAAATACGGTTTATATGTAAACTATCCTTTAGAAACAGAATTAAATCCTAACAGAGAATTAAACAGAGCAGAAGCAGCAGTTCTTTTAGCAAGATTAATGAGAGCTTTAGACTTAGTTCAAGACGATAAAAAAGCTCAAGTTCAAGAAGAACCGGCTGAACCGCAAGAATATGTTCTTTCTGTTGAACACTTAGACGACCACAAAATCGCAGTTGTTGACAGAGTTTCAATCACAAATTTAAGAAGAATTATCTTAGCTAAAAACGTATTTAGAGTTGCTTTTGCAGAAAAATTCAACTCTACAAAACACCAAATCGGTGATGTTATTCCGTTCTACTTCAAAAAAGACGTTGTAACAAAAGAAGGTACTTTGATTATTCCTGCAAATACAAAATTGTATGCAACAATTGAAGAGTTAAGAGATACAAAATGGATTAACAAAAACGCTGAAGTTTATCTTCACTTTACAAAAATGGTATTCCCGAACGGTAATGAATATCCGTTTATCGCAAGAGTACTTAACAACAATGAAGGTGTTTTAAGTGAAAATAAATGGTTAAAACCGTTAGAATACACTGTAGCAGGTGCTACAATCGGTGGTGTTGCAGTTGGTCTTCCGATTGGTGCTTCAAACGGTCGTTCAGGCGACGGTATGGCTATCGGATTCCCGACAGGTGCAGGTGTTGGCTTGTTAACAGGTTTCTTAACACCTGGTGTTAACTTCAAAGCTCACGAAGGTGAAGAAGTATTAATCGAATTAAAAGTTGATTGCAGCTTATACAACGATTATGTAACACACACAACTACTTATACAACAACTCAAACGGAAGAATAATTTCCGAATGCAATAAAAAAGCCCCGAACGCAGTTTCGGGGTTTTTTATTGCAAAAATATTGTAAAACATCAAATTTAAAGCTATAATATATTTATGGAAAGCATAGAAGTATTATTAAAAGATTTAACAGGCAAAGACGACGCAAAAGCAACGGAAGCAGCCCGTTATATGGTTGATAATTCCGATTTGAATTTATTCAAATTACTTGTTGAAAAATCAGACTTTCTCTTTGATTTTGTTAAAAATAATGTTTGTAACAGAATTGATAAAGTTATAACTAAAGATAATTTTGAAAATTTAATTAATTTTTTTGAAATATATTCCCCTGATTATGACGATTTATTTGCGTCTATTTTGGCAAAAAATGCGAACCAAAATTTAACGGATAAAATATTTGATATGCTTGCAAACGGCACAAATGAGCAAAAAACATATTGTGCAAAATACTTCTATTACATCCCTGATACGGTTTCAATTGAGCTGTTAAGTCGTTATGCGTTTTCTGATGATGAAGCACTCGCCTATAACTCAGCTGAAGCATTGAGCCAAATGCGAGATGATATTTGTTTTGATATCGCACTAAACAATCTTAATTCAGAAGATGATTTTGAAAAGCTAAAAGCAGTAAAATTCTTTGTTGCTTATGGACGAAATTATCCGTTTAAAGAAATTTTTGAAGCGATAAGAAAATCTAAAATGCCTGAGAATTTGGCAGGGCAAGTTCCTTATATGGTAAGTTTGGCTGAACTAATTAATTCTAAAGAAAAGAGTTGTGGCTTATTTGTTTTTGACTGCATTTTAAATGGATTTGGAGAAATCTTACCACTTTCGGAAATCTTCCAATTTGAAATTTTTGAAATTATTGATGATTTAATAAACCAGAATAAAAATCACAATAAACACGATTCATTAATTGCTGAAATTTTATTAAAAGCATACTTAAAATTTTCTATGTTTGAAGAAAATCAAGAATACACATTTGATGAAACAAAAGAAGTTAAACACGAGGTTTCATCCGTTGCAAAATTATTAAAAGCTCAAACAAACGATTTTTGGGAATTACAAAAGCATTTTATAATTAAAGAGCTAAAAGG